>DAIMEA010000067.1:0-12846 GCA_036725585.1 Prolixibacteraceae bacterium
CGGTGGATGAAGCCGACGGAAGCGGGAACCTGCTGGCCAACGACAGCGATCCCGATGGCGATTTATTAACCGTGATTCTTGTGGATGGAAGCAATTCGGGCGTTGTGTTTGGAACGTACGGAATCCTGACCTGGAATTCGGATGGGACCTATATCTATACGCCCAATCCTGAGCTCGATTCGCTCGATGCCGGCGAAAGTGTCCAGGATCTTTTTGCTGTAACCGTTAGCGACGGGAATGGAGGATCATCGGTGAGTACCCTGACCATCACGATCGACGGCTTTAACGAAAACGAACCACCTGTTGCTGAGGCCGATTATGTGCAGGTTCCCGAAGATGCGATTTCTTACCCGGTGAATGTACTGGAGAATGATACCGATCCGGATGGCGATGACCTGACAGTTTCCATCATCCAGTTACCGGATTCGGGAGGGGATGCCTGGGTGGATGGCAACCTGGTTTACTACACGCCCCCGGCCAACTTTTTTGGCGACGATTATTTTGTTTATCAGATATGCGACAACGGGATTCCGTCGTTGTGCGACTACGATACGGTGTTTGTTTCGGTTCTTCCGATCAACGATCCGCCTGTGGCCGAGACCGATTATGGAAATGTACCGGTTAATTCAGATACGCCGGTTTTGGTTGACCTGCTGGCGAACGATACCGATCCCGAAGGCGATGAACTGACGGCTTCCCTGGTGGCCGGTCAGCAGCCGGGAGCGGTTGTTTCGATTGATGAAAACGGAGTCCTGAGCTATTTGCCTCCAGCCGGATTTATCGGTACCGATACACTTCTCTACCAGGTTTGTGATAACGGGGTTCCCTCGCTTTGCGACATCGATACAATCTTTATCCGGGTGTTTGACGAAATTGAAGCCATTGATGATGCCTATTCCTTGTATGCCGGCACTCAGGATACGTTTATCGTTCTCGAAAACGACCTGTATTTTGGGACCATTCAGGTTGGGATCATTGATGGTCCCAATCAGGGAATAATTGTTCTGAATCCGGATGGATCGATTGTCTATCAGGCTCCCTCCGATTGGGTGGGGAACGATACCTTGGTCTATGTGCTTTCCAATGGTGAAGATTTCGATACGGCCCTTGTCGTCATTACCGTCAACCCGTTGATTCAGTTGCTTGCCGAAGGGGCTTGCCAGGGAGAAATCCCGGTCATTATTTGGGAAACAAACATACGGGGAGTTACCGTAAATACAGTCAATCTGGCATTTTACGATGCCAACGGCTCCCTGATTCAGAATATGGATCATGCCCCGCTGAGCGGAACCCTGGAGTGGCCCGGCGTTGAACTAAATACGAACGGCTATCTTTCCGTTCCTTCGGAGAACCTGCAAACGATCCGTGTCGACGCCGAATACCGACAGGAGCCCTTCCTCGAACGGGTATCGGCAACCTTGTCCTTCCCCGATTGCCACATCAATACGGTTGTTGCCGTTTTGGATACGGCCACGGTATATACGTCATCGATAATTTTGGATGTACTGGCCAACGATTATGATCCCGACGAAGGCGATATCGACACACTTTCGCTGGCCCTTGTGGATACCATCCCCTATTGGGAACCGCAACACGGAACGGTCGGGGTAAACAGCAACGGAACCCTTACCTACCTTCCCGATCCGGGTTATTCCGGTCTCGATTCGTTTGTATATGTGATCTGCGATAACTGGCAGCCACAGATTGCCTGCGATACCGCCATCGTGCGGCTGACCGTAATATGGAGACCCCGAATGATGGCGGTGAATGATGCTTATTGGACCTATATGAACCAGTCGGTTATTATGGCGGTTTCTTCCAACGATATCGATCCCGAAAATGGTTTAGACCCGGGTTCCGTTCAGCTGCTAAACGATCCCGAAAACGGGAATGCCATCGTCAATCCGAATGGTACAATCACGTACATTCCCCTGAACGGGTTCACCGGAACCGATTCCTTGTCGTATTTGATCTGCAACACCTCGGTGCCTCAGGAATGCGATTCGGCATGGGTGTATATCCGGGTTGTGGTTAATAATGGCGTACTGGCTATCCACGACGACACGACGACGGTGGCCGGAGAACCCGTTGAAATTTTCGTACTCGATAACGACATCGATCCGGAAAACGAACTCGATTCAACTTCGCTTACCATCACCTTTGAGCCCGGGCAGGGTACCGTTACCCTTACCGATGATCATACCCTTTTGTATCTTCCGGATCCGGGATTTGCCGGTTTCGATTCATTGATTTATACGGTTTGCGATCGGGGCTTCCCGCAGGCCTGCGATACGGCTGTGGTATACATCACGGTAATTGATAATAATGTGGCTCTTATTGCTCTTCCGGATGATATTCTTACCGGTGAAAACGATCCGGTGGTGATCCCCGTTCTGACCAACGATTCCGATCCGGATGGATGGATCGACACGACGTCGCTGGCGATTGTAGCTTTCCCGGAAAACGGGAGCCTGACGCTGAACGATGACGGGACCATCACGTACGAGCCCGAAACCGGGTTCATTGGCACCGATACTTTTATTTATCAGATTTGCGACAACGGTCCGGTAGTTTCCTGCGATACGGCTTTGGTCAGTATTACCGTGGTTGAGAACCTTCCGCCCCTTGCCTTGAACGATACCCTGAATGCCGTTAATGGAACCGGAAATACCCTGAGCATTGTGGGCAACGATTCCGATCCCGACGATGCGATTGATCCCTCTTCGGTTACGATTCTTTCTCCCGTCCAAAACGGATCCTTCACATTAGATGAAACCGGGCTGATTACCTATATACCCGACTATTGTTTCTTCGGGAATGATTCGTTTACGTATGTGGTGTACGATACCTACGGAAATGTTTCGAACCCGGCGACGGTTTATATCCTTGTGAACATGAATCCCTTGCTTGATGCCGATCTCGACGGGGCACTTGACATTACGGAAGACATCAACCAAAACGGAACGCCTTGCGACGATGATACGGATTTGGATGAAATCCCCAACTTCCTGGATGAAGACGATGACGGCGACGGCGCATTGAGTATCGACGAAGACTGGAACAACAACGGCGATCCTTCGGATGATGATACCGACAACGATGGGATTCCGAATTACCTCGATACCGACGACGACGACGATGGCCTGTTGAGCATCGACGAGGATATTGATGGCGACGGGAATCTGCTAAACGATGATACCGATGGCGATGGGTTGCCCAACTTTATCGACCCGAACGACGATGATGACTTCTGGATGACGGCCGAAGAACCGGGCGACCTCGACCAGAACGGGATTCCCGATTACCTGGAAGTGTGGAATGTATATGCTGTGGATGATTACGTGAATTCGGGAATCGACCTGGTGGTGAACATCCCGGTTCTGGCCAACGACTCCACCCAGATGGACGAACGGACACTTGAGGAATGGATCGCACCCCAAAACGGGTACACACAAATTGAAGAGGACTTTACGATTACGTATGTACCCAACAACAATTTTACCGGCATCGACTCGTTTCTCTATGTTGTTTGCGATTTCTACGAGATTTGTGACACAGCTACCGTTTATATCAACATCAGGGATATTCTGATCTTTCCCGAACTCTTTACGCCCAATGGCGACGGGGTGAACGATTACTATGTGATCACGGGAATTGAAAACTATCCCGACAATCATTTTGAAGTGTATAACCGATGGGGAAATAAAGTTTACGAAGCCGACGGGTACCTGAACGATTGGAATGGCTGGGCCAACGTACGCTTTGTGATCGGGCACAACGAACTGCCGATAGGAGTATACTATTATATTTTACGATACAATGCCACCTTGGAAAAAGCAGGCGCTTTATTCCTTGAACGATAAAGTATTTGGATGCTGCGAAAAGTAAAGACATATTTCCTTTTGGGCTTATTGCTGGCGACGGGTCTTTTTGCCTACAGCCAGCAGGATCCTTTGTATACACAATATATGAACGATCCGATTCTGATCAATCCCGCATACGCCGGAAGCCGGGGGAACCTGAGCGTAAACGGAGTGTTCCGAAAGCAGTGGGTAGGCATCCAATGGCCGCCTACCACAACTTCTCTTACGATCAATTCTCCTTTTTTGAATTACCGTATCGGGGTAGGCTTCACCTTTATCGACGATCAGATCGGGCCCCTGCATCAAACCGGTTTGTACCTCGATTATGCCTATCACATCCGCTTCCCTAAAAACAGGAACTTGTCCCTGGGTTTGAAAGCGGGTTTTAATGTTTTCGACCGGGATCTGCTCGACCTGCTCACCCAGGATTTCGATGCGTGGATTTTTTTGACCGACCGGCCTCCCATTACTCTTCCCAATGTGGGCATTGGGGCCTATTATTTCACCCCCGACTACTATGTAGGTTTTTCCATTCCCAAATTGTTTCGGAACAGTTTGGATCCGGATCAGAACACCCTGGAGATGATCTCCCGAGAAGATCGGACCTATTATATTACTGCCGGCTATGTTTTCGATGTTGTTGCTCCTGTATTGAAACTCAAGCCCACTTTTCTAACCCGGTTTATTACCGGTGCTCCGCCGTCGGTTGAACTGGCGTTAACGGCTATTGCTTTCGATACCTTTTGGGGAGGCGTAATGTGGCGTGTGGGCGATGCAGTTGCCGGACACCTGCGCTGGCAGATAAACCGTCAGTTGCAGATCGGTTATTCGTACGATTTTACCAATTCCCGATTAAATTACCACAGTAACGGGACGCATGAAATACTGATCAATTACGTATTTGAACGAAAGGGACAACGGATCTTGTCGCCCCGTTATTTTTAAAGCTCTGTTGTATGATGAAATTGCGATCGATACCGGCATTGATGATCCTGCTTTGGGCTATTCCTTTAGCTCTTTCTGCGCAGAATATCGCACTCTCGAGAGCCGACCGGCTTTTCGAGCTTTATGCATATAGTGAGGCGGCCGAAGCTTACGAAAAGCTGCTCGACCGAAACATCAGTACTAGCTATGTGGTGCAGCAACTGGCATACTGCTATCAGAAAATGGGCATGAACCAAAAGGCCCTGCAATATTACGAACGTCATATTCAAAACAACCGGTTCCGAAACGAGGATTTATACCAGTACGCACTTTTGCTTTTGTCCGATGGCCGCTTTGAGGACGCGAGAGGCCAGTTGAACCGCTACCTCGAAAAGGTGCCCCGCGACCGGCGGGCCCTGCAACAGATCGACCGGATCGATAATTTTTCTTCACTCAATTTACTTCATCTGACCGACAGCGTTACCTGTCTGGATTTTAATTCCCGTTTCAGCGATATGAGCCCGGCCTGGTATGCCGATACGCTGGCCTTTGTGTCGGCCCGCGATTCAAGCGGGAGCACCTATTCCTGGAACAATCAGCCTTTTCTGGATATCTACCGGTTTCGGAAAAACGAAAAAGAGCAAACGATCATCGAAAAGTTCCCCGGGATCAATACCCGCTTTCACGAAGGTCCTTTATCATTTGTCAACAAGGATCAAACCATCTGGTTTACCCGGAATAATCAGAAGTTTTCGAAGATCGGTGATAACGAACAGACCAACAACCTGAAGATATATCGTTCCGACTGGGACGGAAACAAGTGGTCGAAAGAAAAGGAATTTGACCACAACAGCAACGACTTTTCCGTTGGGCATCCTGCTTTCGGCAAAGATGGGCAAATCCTTTATTTTGCATCGAACATGCCCGGAGGTTATGGAGAAACCGATCTCTACCTTTCCCGAAAAGCCGACAGCCTCGATGCAAAGGGCTATCGCATTGAGTACTGGACCGAGCCGGAAAATTTGGGAAATCAGTTGAATACAGACGGAAAAGAGATGTTCCCCTTTGTCGATGCACGGGGGATTATTTTCTTCGCCTCCGACGGACTGCCTGGCTTTGGGGGGCTCGATATTTTTGCCGCTTTCCCGGTTGCCGATTCATTCAACGTAATTAACCTTGGGCAGCCCATCAATAGTACCTACGACGATTTTAGCCTTATTGTCGATCCTGCTTTCACCCGGGGCTATTTTACCTCGAATCGTTCGGGAGGCGTTGGAAGCGACGATCTCTATTCGTTTCAGATTGGCTGGCAACATCTGAACCTGAAAGTTCTTGATGCCCATTCGGGTAAAGCGATTTCCGGTGCCAACATCGACCGAATTGTGGACGAAATGCGTACACCGGTCGGCATTACCGATGCCGAAGGCCTTTGTTCCGGAATGGTCGATCCAAACCGAACGTGTATTTTTGAAGTTTCCCATCCGCAATATCGAGCCTGTAGAGATTCCATCCTTTCTTTTGCTGTCTTTTCAACAGTCGATCGGCAAAAAGTAATCTATCTTTCGAATGTCCCGCAACTCACGGTTTCGCTGGTGAATAAAGAAAACGGCGCTCCGGTTCCCGGGGCAACAATAAAAATGAACCTCCCCGAAGGCGATCAGACGATTCTTAAAAGCGATGAATACGGGAAAGCGATGCTAGCCCTGAGGAAAAACGGGAACCTTGGTATTTCGGTTCATAAGGAAGGTTTTGTTTCTCGCGAAGAGAGCTTCCGGGTTGAAAATTTCAAAGAGGGAGCCGGTATCACCCTGCAATTGGATCCCATTTATGAGGGGAAAACCTTTGTGATCAACAATCTTTATTACGATGTGAATTCTTCGCTGATCCGGACCGATGCAGCTCGGGTTCTCGATGAGGTATACAAAATTCTGGAAGAAAATCCCTCGGTGAAAATCGAACTAAGTTCGCATACCGACAGCCGGGGCAAGCAGGAATATAACCAATGGCTCTCGCAACGACGGGCCCAATCGGCCGTTGATTATCTTATTTCCAAAGGGATTTCACCTGGGCGCCTTATCGCTGTTGGCGCCGGGGAATCGAAACTTCTGAATCATTGTTCCGACGGAGTAGAGTGTACCGACGAAGAACACCAGATGAACCGGAGAACCGAATTTAAAATCCTGGAATTCTGATTTTTTTGTTTTCCCTATATATTTTGTTTTCCTCTAAAAAAAATGAGAAAATTTTTCCCCGCGTAAAGCGGGGTTTTTTTGTATCTGGCATTATTTTCTCTGCGTAAATACGTTGTTGATCAACATTACCTGTTGATTTTTATTAATTTGGATAAAACTACAGCCTCGTTATTGGTTAATTTGATAAGATATAATCCCTTTTTTAAGTTATTAGTGGGGATAAACTCATTCCCTTTTATAACAGTTTCGATTACTGTTTTCCCATTTGCATCAATGACAGACAATATCATCGGCCCATATTCCGGGTCAACATAAAATCCATCGTCAAACGGGTTGGGATAAATTGAAACCCCGGTAGTTGAATATTCAGAAATGTTCGATGAACAATGCTGTACCACTGTTACCGTCTGTGTAACTATATCGTTAGCCGAAACGGTTATGGTTGCTGTTCGGGTTGTTCCATTTACCGATCCGGATAATTCATAAAATGATTCCGTAAAAACGGAAATGGTTCCGTCATTGATCCCGGCTTCAGGAATAACCGACAGCCATGGCTGATCGGCAGAGACTGTCCATGCAGTATTTGAAACAACCGTAATAACCGAGGTGCCACCATCGTTTTCATAATTCAGGTTGTCGGGTGAGACCGTAAGAATTACTGAACCTGCTTCCTGTTTTACCGATATATTTTGAGGAGTGGCAGCGTTGGCCGATACAGTGATTGTGGCTGTCCGTTCATTTATGGTTTCATTTTTTATTGCAGTAAGCGTGATGGTTCCATCTCCCGTGCCACCTGGCATATCTGCTGTAATCCATGTTTGATCGGATGATATGTTCCAGCTTACATTCGAAAAGACAGAGAATGAGACATGGCTTCCTTCTTCCGGGCCTATCGTAAGTTCTGTGTTTGATACAGAGAGTGTTGCTTCACCTGCAATTTGGGTAACAGTAACAGTTTGTGAAGCAGCCCCGTTGGCTGAGATTGTAACAATTGCACTACGTTCAGACGTTGCAAGGTTTTCTTCCGCCGTTACCAATATCGTATTGCTGTTATTCCCTGAAACTGGATTAACCGTTAGCCAACTTTCACCCGAAGATACCGTCCAGTTTGTATTGGAGGTAATGCTAAATGAAGCTGTACTCCCGTTTGCTGAAGAAACGTTCAGCACTTCGGGAGAAATGGAGAGGGTAGCTGATCCTGCCCGTTGGGTTACGGTTATTGTTTGTGAAGATACGCCGTTTCCCGTAACAGTTAGGGTTGCTATACGGTTTGAAGTTGTTGGGTTGGCTTCAGCAGTAACTGTTACTGTACCGTCACCGGTGCCGTTAGCCGGGTTGACCGAAAGCCACATTTGGTTCGAAGCGGCTGTCCAGCTTATATTCGACGATACATTGAATGTTGCACTACTTCCTTCGGTGGCAGCGACACTGAGGTTTGAAGTCGATGTGGTTAGGATTGCTTCCCTTGGCTGGACGACCTGTACCGATAAGGTATCGTAATCGTAACCCATAAAAAGGGTAATGGTTGCCCTTCGTTCCGAAGACGGAGTATTTGCTGAAGCAGAAACTGTGATTGTTTGGTTGCCCGTGCCGGTAGTGTCGCTCAGAATTAGCCAGTCTTGTCCGGAAAGGATCCTCCAGCTTATGTTGGAGGAAATATTGAATGCAGCAATGCCCCCGTTTGTTGTAATTTCCAGTGTATCGGGTGAAACGGCAATTTCGGGTGTAAATTCTTCTATAGACTTTACCTGATCTCCATTGATAACATAGGTTTTGTTGTCTTTAACATTTACCACCAGTTCTGACGGGCTTTTCACACAGGCCAGGCCGACAATCTCGTCCGTTTCGCCATCGATTTCTGTAATGATATAACCCGCGTTGCTGCGGTCGTCAGCATTAAAGTTGCCCACGTAAACCCGGTTGGTCGCTTCGTTAACCGCTATTGCCTGTGGCGCTTTTCCCACGCTGATGTTTTTTGTAGAGTTGGTTTTTCCGTCGATGACCGTAACCGTGTTGGTGCCTGAATTGGAAACGTAAATTTTGTTGGTGATGCGGTTCACGGCTGCAGCCCAGGGATAAGCATTCTTTGCCAGGTGGACGGTGTCGGTTCGGTTCGTTTTTCCGTCGATGACCGTTACGCTCGAATCGCGGTAATTGACCACATATACCCGGTTTGTCGAATCGTTGACGGCAACAAACCGGGGACTGTTCCCTGCCGGTATTGTTTCCGTATTCCCGGTTGCCCCGTCGATGACCGTTACGCTGTTACCCCAGTTGTTGGCCACGTAAATTTTGTTTGTGGCATTGTTCACAGCTACTGCAATAGGCCTCCATCCAACCGTTATGGTATTTTCAACCGTATTGGTTGTCCCGTCAATAACATACACTTTTCCGGGGTTGGAGGTATAATCGGCCGGCACGTAAATCTTATTGGTTTTTTCATTCACAACCGCAGCACGAGGGGCGTTGCCTACAGCGACAGTAGCCTCCACGGTATTTGTCGCTCCGTTGATTACTGAAACAGTATTGCTGAAACTATTCGGGACATAGATTTTGTTGGTTGTTTCGTTGATCCCTGCAAAATAGGGAGCAGTTCCCACGGTGATGGTTGTAACAGTTTGTCCGGTTTTCCCGTCGATGACCGTTACTGAATTCCCGATATTGTTTGCCACGTAAACTTTGTTGGTATTCCGGTTTATTGCCAGGTTTTGGGGTAGTGCGCCAACAGGGATGTCTTTTATTGCAACCGGTGTCGTAAACCTTCGTAGTACACCATACGATGTTCCTTGTGTATTGGTGGCATACGCTCGGGCATAGTAGGTGGTGTTGGGCGTGAGTCCCGTTATGGTTACTTTAAATTCTCCGGCGCCTTCTCCAGCGTCGGCCAGGGCTATACCGTTTTCAAGTGTTGGCTCTCCCGATGTTGCATATACGATGCCCCGTTGCGTAGTGGCAAGCCCACCATTGGATGTCACTTCACCCAGCACCAGTGCACTGTCGGTTTTCAGGTCGAGAATTTCGCCGGTTTCAACTAACGGCGTTTTGGCCTTCATTTTCATCCACGCAATGGCAAAGGCTTTGTAATAAACGGTTTCGTTTGCTTGTAGCCCCTCAATGCCTCCCATTTGACCGGCATTGATATAATATTCAGGGCTAGTTGCATAAGTAAACAATTGCGGTACATAATCCTCAGGACTGATGTGTTTGGTGGCATAGCCCTCTTTATCGAAATAGTCACTTGCATAAATCGGGTTAATTGAAACTGTCCCATCGGTATTTATACAAACAGGCCAATTCTCTGCGAAATTGTATATGGCAACAGTAAATATTTCACTTCCTGCTGGGCATGTAGCAAGCCTCTCCATAAATTCATCAGAAATTACCCCTTCGGAAAGAGGTTTCAGGTATTCGAGGATTTCATAAAGGTTAAAATCTCCGAATCCGGCCCATATTAAGTCATCAATAAGCCTGCCTGCCTCGTTGGTAAGGACGAAAGTGGTAGGCAGTTCTTTTACCCAGATATAACTCCCGGCGCCGTCGGAATAGGTAAGATAGCCAACTTTAGTAGTTGGCGTAACGGCTGCACCATCGGATTCTCCGAATACAAAATCAATATTTGCCTGTATTGCCCCGTCGATGGTTGCCTTGCCTATGCTGTACGCATTGATCCCTACACCGAACGTACCATCCGCAATTACATCACTTTTTGCTACAACCTCTCCGTTTTGTGAAACGCGAATGCCGGTGTAGCATGACTGTATTTTCCCGGTAACGGTCACTTTTCCATGGGTATCGGCTAATACGCTGCAATCGCCGGAACCAGTGACATTGCCGCCAATTTCAACCTGCGCGCTGTTCGATGAAGAAACAGTGTATAATGTTGTTGTTGATGTAGAAGTCACGTTTCCTGCAACATTAATATTGCCCGATTGTGCTGTTATACCGTGAAGGACGCTACTTATGGTTCCACCAACCGTAACGGTTGCCGAGGAACCAATATATATGCCATTGCTGTCGTAGCTTAAAGAAGTAATATTGCCGCCTATATCAGCCGTAGAGGATACTACCTCGATGCAGGCAGAACACGAACCTGTTGAAGTGACATCTCCGGAAATCGAAAGGTAACTTCCGAATTTGCAGTTGCCAGCCTCAGCCTCAGCCGTTACATTACCGTTTACTACAACCTCGGCACCCGACAGGGAATAAATGCCCTTATAGCCGCTCACATTGCCATTGACCGTAACGGAAACAAGGTTGCCCGATGCCCCAAAAGCATATACACCAACCGGGCTGCCGTACGACTCTGAATAACCACCCGTGGCGGCTACGTTACCGGTAATATTAACCAGAGCACCCTGACAGGCATACACGCCATAAAGGAAACCACTGGCATTTAATGCACCCGAACCCGTGGTGACAAAACTGGCACTTTGCATTACCTCAAGGGCGGTGCCTGCCGGAGTGTTGATATTGAAATTGTGGCCGTTTAAGTCGAGCGTGATTTTTTTTGAATCCTTGATGGAAAGCGTCGTTGTCCGGTCAATTGCCTGCAGCAAGCGGATGGTGGTTGGCGAACTGGCAGGCACGGCAGCAATGGCTGCATCAATCGTTTCGTACTGAGCCCCGCCCACAATCTCGCAAACACCATTGTTTGCAACTGATTTCGATGAAAAGAATACTGTTGAAAGAATGGCAAGGCAGATTAAGGTTCGTTTAGTTTTCATTCAAAAAGGTATAGCAGGTTATTTGAATAGTATGGGTTTTTCAAATTCTTCACAATTAATCAAAATTAAAGAATTTTATGTTCTATCATATTGAGCTTATTAAATAAATTATTTACCATAAAAAACATGGGAAGGTTGTCGTTTTATTGGTCAAAGTTTTATTATGTAAAGAAAGCAGGCATAGGGTTGCATGCGTATTTTACCTGTGATAAGTTTTTAACTTCAATATCTGGCATTTAAACCTTGAAACTGGCCACTTGAAATGAATTGTAAGAATGGAAAAAAATAGGCTGCCTTTTAAGACAGCCCCCATTTTTAAATGATATTTATTTCATTGGTTAACGTTTAAGGAAACGGGCATAGAATGTTTTATTTTCATAAGCTGTTTTTAAGATATAAGATCCCGAAGGCAGCTCTTTTATGTCAATCATTCTTTCTGACACCGTTTTATACAAGCACAAATATCCCAGCACATTATAAATCCTTATTTGATTTGTGCTCTTGGGCAGATCATTCAGAATAATGTACGCATCAGCAGGATTCGGATATACTTTCAGCGAAGAATAAGTTTGATCCGTTGTTAATGAAAAGGCTGCTTGTGTAACAATAATTTCCGATGTTCCTGCTCCTTCGGAAGTAATTGATACTGTTGCCTCCCGCTGTGCATTCGAAACATTTTCACCTGCAATGAGGTTTATGCATGCAGTGCCCGTTCCCGAAACAGGATTTGCTTCCAGCCATTCCTGTCCGGTCGAAACAGTCCAGTTTGTGTTCGACGTTATGGTAAAAATTGCCGTGCTACCTTCCCCGGCCCCTAATTCGATGGAAGAATGGGAGACAGAAAGTGTAGCTGCGGCTGCTGCCTGGGTAAGGGTTATGGTTTGCGAAGCTGCTCCATCGCCCGAAACGCTTATTGAAGCAGTACGATCCAACGGGACAGTGTTGGCTGCAACGATAAGCGTTATTGTTTGATTGCCCGATCCCGACACAGGATTAACGCTTAGCCAGTCCTGGTCGGATGAAAGCGTCCAGCTGGTGTTCGATGTAACGGAGAAAGATGTTGTACTGCCTTCTTCTGAACCGATATTCAATGAAGTTGATGAAACCGATAACGCGGCAGCCCCGGCTGCCTGGGTTACCGTC
>DAIMEA010000068.1:0-12780 GCA_036725585.1 Prolixibacteraceae bacterium
CCCTGATCGTGATCGACGGGATTCCCCAGGACAAAGTATCCGGCGACATCGATCTGAGCTCGGCCGACCAGGAGGACATCAGCAACCTGATCAATATTGCCCTCCAGGATATCAAATCGATCGAAGTACTGAAGGATGCCGGGGCTACGGCCATCTATGGAGCCAAAGGCGCCGACGGGGTTTTGCTCATTGAAACGAAAAAAGGGAAAATGGGCGACGTCCAATTCCAGTACCAATACAAGCACAGTCTCAACATCCAACCCCCCCCTGTTCCTATGCTCAACGGGGATGAATACATTATGCTCCAACTCGAACAACTGCACAACGCCCGGGGTACTTTTGAATTACCCCGTGAAATTGCCTACGACCCCGATTTCGACGATTTTTACAACTACTCGGCCAATACCGACTGGCTGGGCGCCATCACCCAGTTGGGAAGCACCATGGACCATTACTTCTCCCTGGCTGGCGGTGGCGATAAAACCCGGTATTCTGCATCCTTCAGTTTTGTCGATGAAAAAGGAACGACCATTAACACAAATTCCCAGTGGTTTTCTACCCGGATCAACCTCGATTACATCCTTTCGACCAAGTTGATGTTCTCGATCCTCTTTAGCTACACAACCCGGCAGGTCGACAATAACATTTCGGTTGGCGGCCGTAACATTCGCGAAATGGCCTACATCAAAGCCCCCAACATGAGCATTTATGAATACGACCAAGAAGGCGAACTGACCGGAGAATACTTCACCCCGATCCAAAGTTACCAGGGGGGGGGCGGCTCGTATTACAACCCGGTAGCCGTAGGGCGGTTGGGAAGCAACGACCGGAAAGAAACCAGCCTCGAAAATACCTTCAAATTGCGCTATACCTTCACCGACTGGCTCCGTTTCTGGCAAACCATATCGTTCCAGTACACAGGTTCGAAAAGCAATAACTTTCTTCCGTACAATGCCCTGGGGGTCGACTGGCTCGACTGGCAGGTGAACAAAGCCGAAGAGTCGAACAACATTTCGTCGGCCATCCGAACCGAATCGCAGTTGGCTTTCAATGCTCCTTTCGATGCCAAAGTGCACGATTTATCGGGAGCTATTTCCTGGGTAACCGCCCAGTCGAATTACGAATGGATGAACCTGCAGGTAAACAGAACCCCTTCCGTCGATATCCAGGATCCGGCCAACAATTCCCAGATCAACTGGATCGGTTCTGGTTCGGGCGATTCGCGCGAACTGGGCGCCGTTCTGAACGTGAATTACAAATTGCTCGACCGCTATATGGTACAGATCAATTCCCGTGCCGATGCCAACTCCGCCTTCGGGCAAAACGACCGTTGGGGTTTGTTCTACGGGCTTTCTCTGGGCTGGCGTTTTTCGAGCGAACCCTTCCTTTCGATGGTCGACTGGCTGGGAGAAAGCAAACTACGTGTCAGCTGGGGAACAGCCGGGCGTCCGCCGTCTGATCCCTATGCCCGCTTTGCCCTTTATGAAACTTCGGGATCGGGAACCTATGCCGGAAATCCCGCCATTATTCCTTCCCGGATCCAGCTCGATAACCTGAAGTGGGAAAACGTCGAGTCGTTTAATGTGGGCATCAATATCAATCTTTTTGAGGATCGCTTTTATCTCGAAGCCGATGTATACAATAAAAAGACGACCGACATTCTTTTCCGGGATTATGATTTGCCCTATTCATCCGGGTACGATCAACTTCGTTTTTTTAACGGGGGCGAAATGACCAATAACGGATGGGAATTGATGCTCAATTATAAAATAATGAAGAAAAAGGACCTGACATGGTCGGTGTATTTCAATACCTCGAACAACGTCAATCGCTTTACCAAACTGCCCGATAATTTCAACAACGAAAGCTCCACGTCGATCGGCCCCGGCGAATACCCGCGGCGGATCCTCGAAGGCGAACCCATCGGCTCTTTCTTTGGATTTGAATACCTCGGGGTTTGGTCGAAAGATGCCGATGTGGTGGCTACCGATGCCGATGGTAAACCCATTTATGACGCCGATGGCAAAGCGATCCCGCTCACTTATATGGGAACCTATACCTTTAAAGGTGGCGATGCCCGTTACAACGACCGGAACCACGACGGGAAAATCGACCTCAACGATGTGACCTACATTGGCGACTCGAACCCCGATTACATGGGCGGCTTCGGAACATCTTTTTCCTACAAAAACTTTGATGTCTCACTAAGCTTTCATTACCGGGTTGGATTCGATATTATCAATGGAATTGCGATCCAGACCGAAGGCATGGACAGCAAGAACAACCAAAGCAAAGCCGTTTTACGACGCTGGCGGGTCGAAGGGCAAAACGAACCCAACATGCTGCCCCGCGCCTACGAAAACCATCCGGCCAATAACCTGGGATCGGATCGTTACGTGGAGCCCGGCGACTTTCTGCGGCTGAATAACGTAAAAATCGGGTATAAGGTGCCACGAAGCTTTTGCGAACGCTTGTATATGAAGCGCATAGAGCTGGCTTTAAGCGCCCGTAAACTCTTTACCCTGACCAATTATTCGGGACAAGACCCGGAAGTGGGGCAGGATGCCAGCGACCCGTTCTGGATCGGCGTCGATTATGCCCGTACCCCGCCGCCCCGTATGGTCACCTTTAGTGCATCGCTGTTTTTCTGATCAGGCTCGTGTATATGAATAGTAGAATAGAAGATATGAAACGAAAACTGAAATACATACTTATCGTGTTGCTGCCGCTCGTACAACTCTCGTGCGACAGTTGGCTCGAAATGCTCCCGCCGAGCGGATTGACCCGCGAAGAATTCTGGCAAACAAAGGAAGATGTTGAGGCTGTGCTCATGGGAGCCTATAGCTCATTTGCCGCACTCGATAACCTGTTGTTCATCCATGGTGAGGTACGGGCCGACCTTGTTGCCGACGATACCAACACCGATGAATCGGTCCGGAACATGATGAACGGAAATATCTATTCCGATAATTGGCTGAGCAACTGGGCCGATTTTTATAAAGTGATTAATTATTGCAACGAGGTCATCGATAATGCACCCGCTGTTCAGGAAATCGATAAAACATTTACCGATTACCAGTTGCGGGGATTTATGTCGGAAGCCTATTTCCTGAGAGGACTGGCTTATTTTTATCTGGTGCGGATCTTTGGCGATGTTCCCCTGGTGTTGCAGCCCAGTGAAACCGACGACAGCGACTTTTATTTGCCCAAATCGGGCAGCGATTCCATTTTGGGGTACATCACAAACGATTTATTGGAAGCCCGAAAATATTTATCCGATAATTATCTTACCCTGATGGAGATCAAAGGGCGCGCTTCGAAGGAAGCTTGTGAAGCCCTGCTGGCCGATATCGCTCTCTGGCAATTCGACTACGAAGCAGTCATTGAACACGTCGACAACATCATTCGTGCCGATAAAATTGAGTTGATGCCCAGTGCCCGCTGGTTTGAAAATTTTTATCCCGGTAATTCACTCGAGAGTATATTTGAATTCCAGTTCGACGAACGGCAAAACCAGCGCAACGACCTTTACGGAATGATGAACCAGAATGCCCGGAACATCGATCCCAGTACACGGGCGCTGAATATGTTTGCCCGGCGCTACGCCGACGAACCGTTCCGGGGAGAAGATATCTCGATCCGAAAGAACAGCGAAACCGATTTTACTATTTGGAAGTATGTGGGTCAATCGCCCGACGGCCGTACCACCCGCTCCGGTATCTATCAGTACAGCGCCAACTGGATTGTTTATCGGTATGCCGATGTTCTGCTCATGAAAGCCGAAGCACTATCACAACTGGGGCGCTACACCGAGGCCATGGAAATTCTGAACGAAATCCGCGATCGCGCCAAAGTGCCCGCCCTCAGTATTGCCAACTCGGCCCAGGCATACGAAGACGCCATTTTGGAAGAACGTGCCCTCGAACTGGCTTTTGAAGGAAAACGCTGGTTCGACCTGGTACGCATGGGCAGGAGAAACGATTATGCCCGCAAGGATCAGTTGATTGAAATCATCATCCGGAATGTGCCCTCAACACAGAAACGGATTCTGGCATCGAAACTGACCAATCCTTTAGGCTGGTATATGCCTATTTATAAATACGAATTGGAACGGAACCTGAATTTGGTTCAAAATCCCTATTATAACCGGTAAGAAAATGAGAAAGTTTTTATTCCTATTCGGATGGATATCCATGACGCTGATGATGCAGTCGTGCGATAAAGGAGGGGATCCCATCGACCCGGGTTTTGAAGACATGGAGCGCTTAACCATATACGATTACATTGTCGAAAACGACTCTTTGTTTTCCAGGTTCCGGCAGATCCTGATTGCCGGCGGGCTCGATAAAACCCTTGCGGCGTACAATCCCAACGGCGACGATTATACGCTCTTTCTGCCCACGAACGAAGCCATCGATCAATTTATCGCCGGCAGCCCTGCTTTTGCCTCTTTTGAAGAACTACTGAAGGATAGTGTTTATGCGGCAGCCATGGCCCGCTATCACGTGGTGAATATGGGGATCATTACCAATGAGTTTCCTTTTGGCGCCTTGCCCGAACTGAACCTGACCGGTCAATACCTGACTGTTCAGTTCGAAATCGGAGAAGACAGTTCGTATTACAAAATCAACAACGAAGCGCCCGTCATGTATGGAAACATCGAAGTCTCGAACGGATGGATCCATCTGATCAGCAAAGCACTCACACCGGTTAATTTCAGTACCTTTCAGTGGCTGGAACAAAACCCGCAGTTTTCCATTTTTACCGAAGCGGTTCGTCAAACCGGATTCAATCAGTTGCTTTCCCAGATCATTCAGAGCGACACCATCAGCATCAATCCCCTTACCTTGTTTGTTGAACCCGATAGTGTGTACCAGCGATACAATATTCATCGGTTTGAGGATCTGGCTATGTGGTTAAGCCCCGATAACCAGGAATACACCAATCCGTACAACAGCCTCTACAACTTTGTGGGTTACCATATCCTCGACGGGAGTCACTTCCTGTCCGATTTTGAGAATGACCTGGAGGGCGTTGAAAATGTGTCAACCAATTACAGTACAAAGGGGAATGCCCCGGTAAATATCAACGATCAGGAACTCGATTTGCTGATCAACCGGGGACGAACGATTACCGATACACTGGTTTCGGAAAAATTTGATACAACGTTTGCCTATTTACGCATTACCTTTTACTACGACCTGAGCAACAATCTTACCCAGAGCGGTGCGGTGCATGTCATCAACGAGGTTATGCTGCCCAAAAAAGCCATTGCGCAGGACAAAAGCTACGAGTTTTATGAAGAACCCCTTTTCTATCAGTTCCGGCTCGAAGGCGGTGAGTTCGTGGTCGAAGATCAGTCGCTGCTTACTTCGATTTCCTGGACCGGCAAAGTGGACGAAATCTATTTTGTCAAGTCCGACGACGACGATGAACAAGCCTGGAACCGGGATTATATCCTGATCGACGGCGATTTTTCGATCAATTACAAAATATCGCCCATAGCCCCGGGAAACTACGAAATGCGGCTACGAGCCCATTCGTTCAGCGCTCAAAACGCCCTCGTCGAGGTGTTCCTCGATGGAGTGAAAATTGGCGGACTGATTGATCTGACCCGGTCCGGGTCGGTTAACTGGCCTTATTACGAACACGTTTTGGGGAAAGTTTCCTTTTTGGAATATGCCAGTCACGACATTACGGTGAAAACATTGATCCCCGGAAGATTTATCTGGGATGTTGTCATTTTTGAAAAGGAAGATTAAAATAGAGGAGCATGAAAAAATACCTGTATATCATCGTTGTAACTTCTCTTTCCCTTTTTATCGGGTGCGAGCAGTATTGGGAAGAGCATTATGGGGAAATTCCCGAAACGGTTGACCAAAAAATGTGGGACAACCTGAAATCCCATTCCGAGGTGTCTTCTTTTGTCGCCCTTATGGAACAATACAAATTGGATACCTTGTTTGGGTACAACGAAACATTTACCCTGTTTGTTCCCGGAAATGAGGCAATTGCTCGTTTTCAAGCCAATAATGTACTCGATACGACCGTGTTGATGTATCATATCCTGAAACATTTCATCAATCCGGTAAACATTCAGGGAGCCAAAAAAATTCAGACGCTTCGCCTGAAATTTGCCCAGTTCGAAAAGAAAAATGGCGACTATTTATACGATAATATTCCGGTTACGTATTCCAGTCCCTTATTTCTCGACGGGCGTTATTTTATCATCAGCGAAGTAGCTCAACCCAGGCCCAGTCTCTACGAATACATTTCGATGTACATTCCCGCCCTGAAACAATACATCGACGATCAGGACTCGATTATTCTCGATAAAGAACGGAGCAAACCCCTGGGTTTCGACGAAGAAGGGAACACGGTATACGATTCGGTGATTACTGTGATCAACCTCTTCGAAGAAGAATTTTTTGAAGTCTCTGAGGAATTTCGTTTGAAAACAGCCACCCTGGTTTTTCCGAAGGGAGACCTGTACAACCAGGGCCTGGCCGAAATGGCGGGAAAACTTGGAATCGGGAATCAGCCGGGCGATATTCCCGAAGAATGGCAACAGGATGTGCTGATCCCGTATCTCATCGAAAGCGGTTTGTTCCCGAATCTTTTGGAACCAAGAGCTTTTACAGTCGACTCGGTTAAGAATATTTTGGGCGATAGCGTATACATCGCGTATCAACCGGTTGAAAAGACCCTTTGCAGTAACGGTTATGCATACAATTACAACGCCTTCAGTGTGCCCGACACTCTTTTCCAAACACCGCTGCGAAGCGAAGGAGAACGCTTTCTGGAGGTAATTGGAAGCAACCGTTTTGCATGGAACGACAGTGTGGTTACCATCGTCGAAAGCGACCAGACTTTTGTACCTACAGCCCAGCACATCACCGGCACGTCGAACGACTCGGTGCTTGTGGTCAATTTCCCCAATGCCTATGACGGAAAATTTACCATCGAATTGAAAACAAAACCCCAGTTTCCGCGCCGTTATCTCATGCTGGTGCGAACCCATATGGATTACGGAGGAATTTACGATATATACGTAAATGATGTGCTGGTTAAAACCATCGATTATTACGATTTCACCCGGATGAGGGGTGTGGTTCCAAGTGTTGTCCCCGGTGTGAACCATGTGAAATTTGGCCGTTTCATCAAATTCGATTTCTGGGTGGAAAACATAACAGAATATGGCGCCGTAACCGTGAAGTTTGAATACAAAGGACCCACAAACATCAAAGGTTCAGCCCTGTTCCTCGACTATTTCGAGTTGTTGCCGGAGTCGAAGATCCATACAATTACGAATAATCCGTAAAAAACCCGATAATTTGAACGCGTTCTACACATCTAAATAATTGTGCGATGATTGAAAAAAACATATACATGAACGGTTTGCGCTTGTTTTTTTGCGTATTCTTCATTTTGGGAATGCAACATGCTGAGGCTGCTACCTTTTTACCCCCTTCATCGGGAAATAAAGCTGGCGCTACCTTTCGTTCCGAAGAATCCGGTTTTGTAAAGGGATCTGTACGGAGTACAAAGGGAGAATTTTTGGCCGGTGTTTCCGTCAAAGTGAAGGGAACCACCATTTCCACATTTACCGATGCCAACGGAATATTCACGATCGAGGGCGCAGGGGAAAATCCGGTTCTCATTTTTTCATTGAAAGGATATCGCTCCGAAGAACGGGCTGCTGTTTCGCCCGCTATGGAAGTAGTTCTCACCAAAGGAAAACCCAATCGGGTGGGAGCAAAAGATTCTTCCGATTTGTTGCTGATTACGGGTCTGGTTCTTTCGCCCGAAAACAAACCGGTTTCCAACGTTTCGGTGAGTGTGGAGGGATCGCGTGACCAGCCCGCCTTTACCGACGAATCGGGAACGTTTACGGTAAAAGCACCGGCCGGAAATCTCTGGCTCAATGTGGCCCCTGCTTCCGATTACAAGCGAAAAAGAGTGTTTATTGCCAACCGCGAATCCATTGTGGTTCAGGTAACCCCGCTCGAGCTAAACGGCGGCGACGACCTTGTGTTGCTCATGGGGCAGCCCTTTACGGTTAAAAACATAGCTTCGTCATTCTCCGACATGAACCTGGGCGATGTTCAGCATTCAGCCGTTCTTTCCATCGACCGGTATATGCAGGGGCGCGTTGCCGGCCTGCATTCCATCAATCAGTCGGGAGACCCGGCCAGCGGTGCTGTAACCTTTATCCGGGGTATCAATTCCCTGAATGCGACCACGCAACCCTTATACCTGGTCGACGGGGCGATCATGGAATCGACCGGGATCTTCGGATCGGTCATCAACGGGTACAATTACAATCCGCTTCTGGCTATCAATCCCCTCGACATCTCCAGCGCCACTGTTTTGAAGGATGCTGTTTTTGCTGCTGCCTATGGCTCAAAAGCATCGAACGGGCTCATCATGATCGAAACCCTCGATCCCAGCGCCACAGAAACTTCTTTTGAGATCGACATCCGGCGGGGTCTTTCGCTGAAACCCGAGCGAAACATTCCCCAAATGAATGCCCTACAACATAAAACGCTGACCAAAGAGTTAATATACTCGTCGGGCCTGCTCGAAGAGGATATTGAGGAAATGTATCCCAACCTTTTTGTCGACCGTAGCGATGACCGTTTTATCGACTACCAGCACAATACCGATTGGCAGCAACTTATTTTTGACAATGCTTCGTTTACCAACCTGAACATCAAAGTGAAGGGAGGGGATGAAATTGCCCGTTACGGACTTTCGTTTGGTTATTACAACAACAACGGAATCATACGCAATACACAATACGACGGATACAACCTTCGCTTTGTCAGCCTGGTGAATATTTTTACCTGGTTGCGCATGAATGCTTCTGTTTCGTTCAATACCAGCGAATCGGAGTTAAAAGAGTCGGCCTTTGTGGAAGAAACAAGCCCCATTCTTTCCAGCCTCGCGAAATCACCTATGCTGAATCCGTACCAATACGATGCGGATAAATTGGAAACATCGATGCTTTCCGAAGTCGATGAGCTGGGCGTGAGCAATCCCCTGGCCACCATCGAAAATTTCGAGGCAAACAGCCGAAATTATCACATTAATACAACGCTGGGTTTTGAAGTCGATTTTTCAAAGAAATTGTATTTGCGTACGAATGTAGGAATCATATACAACTCGCTGAAAGAAAAATTGTTCATGCCCAACAAGGGAATGGAACTCTATTACAACGAAGAAGCCCATAATGTGGCCAAGGCTTCCACCAACACGTTCAACGGCTTCACAAACAACACGATGTTTGTTTACGATACCGAAATAGCGAACGACCATGTTTTTAATTCCACTACCGGTTTCAACATAATGACCAATCAGTTTCAGTACGATTGGGGTGTGGCAAAAAATGCCCATATAAACGATGAATACCGGATGCTTCAGGATGGTATTGACAATTTGCGGGAACTGGGAGGGCAGAACCGGAACTGGAACTGGGTTTCGGTGTACGAAAAGCTTTCCTATTCCTACCAGGACAAATACCTGGCAACAGTCACGGTTTCCCTCGACGGATCGTCGCGCCTGGGCCGCGATGCCCGGCAAACCCTGAACCTGTTTGGACAGCCCTTCGGACTGTTCTATTCAGCCGGTTTGGGATGGAGGGTTTCGAGCGAATCTTTTCTGAATCAAGTCCGGTGGATCGATGAGTTGAAAATACGCGCTTCCGTGGGGCGCACCGGTAACGACGATATTGGCGAATCGAGCGCTACCAATTATTACCGAACTCTTCAGTATCGCGAGTCGAGCGGTCTGGTCCCGGTTACCATGCCCAACTATAACCTTACATATGAGTTTGTCGATCAAATGAATGCCGGGGTCGATGTGGCCCTGTGGGGAAGTCGTTTCCGCGCTCATTTCGACCTGTTTCAGACAAGCATTAGCAACCTGTTGATTTATCAGCCCCTCGAAGCGTATATTGGCTACGACTTCCGTCCCGAAAATGCAGGTAAAATGACCAATGTGGGATGGGATGCTTCGGTGTTTGTCCGCCTGGTGAACGGCAAACACTTCCGCTGGGATATGGAAGCCAATCTGTCGCACGCACGCAATACAATCACCGCAATTCCCAACGAAATGCAAATATCGAACGTGAATGGGCATTACGAATTGGCAAACAAGGTTGGTGAAACCGCCAGCAGTTTTTACGGATATCGTTTCTTGGGCGTTTATGCCTCAACATCCGAAGCACAGGAGGCAGGTCTGGTAAACAACAAGGGCGTTGCCTACCGGGGTGGCGATGTTATTTATGAGGATATTTCGGGTCCCAATGGCGAACCCGATAAGGTAATCAACAACTACGACAAAACGGTGCTGGGATCGCCGTTTCCGGAACTGATCGGAGGATTTACCAATACCTTCCGTTATAAGAACTGGACTCTTAGCGCTTTCCTGAATTTTGTGAGCGGTAACGAAGTGTTTAATTATTTGCGCTACAAAAACGAAGCGATGATCGATTTTTCCAACCAGAGCCAAAATGTACTGAACCGTTGGCAGTACGAGGGACAGCTTAGCGATGTTCCCCGGGCGCTTTGGGGCGATCCGGTAGGGAATACAGCATTTTCGTCGCGTTGGATCGAAGACGGATCGTACCTCCGTTTGAAAAGCGTTTCGTTGAGCTACAAAATTCCCCGGGAGTTTCTGCTTTTTAAACATGCAGAATTTTATGTGTCGGCATCCAATCTGCTCACTTTTTCAAAATATTTGGGCTACGACCCCGAATATGCCTATTCCTACCGCTTAAGCGAACAGGGGATTGATTATGGTACCGCACCCCACCCCAGACAGTTTTTGATTGGAATAAAATTAGGATTATAACTGCATCGATATGAACAAGTTTATGACATTTTTTCGTCCGTTTGCCCTCCTGCTTCTCTTGCTGGGATCCCTTTCTTCCTGCGAAGATTTTTTTCATCCCGATCAGGATATTACGGTTACGGAAGACATGCTTTATTCCGATTGGTATGAGTACCGTTCGGCGATTCTGGGTCTGTATGCCCTTCAGCAGGACCTGGTTGAACAACTTGTTGTTCTGGGTGAATTGAGGGCCGATTTGCTGACAGTGACCCCAAATGCCGATGCCGATTTAATGGAAATCTACAACTTCAATGTTTCCAAAACCAATAAATATGCTTCGCCCGATGCATTTTTCAAGCTCATCGCTGCGACCAACCGTTTTATTGCCACCATCGAACGCGAAAAACCCTATGTGCAGGATGCTTCGAAGGAGGTCAATAATTACGACCGGCTCTATGGCGAAGCGCTTTGTATGAGGGCCTGGGCGTATTTCAATGCCGCACGGATTTACGGAAAGGTTCCGTTTATCGACCAGGCTCTTACGACCATTGAGGACATTGATGCCTACGTAAATTCACCGGGTACGTACACCGACAGTGTGATTGTGTACACCATCGATGGTTATGCAAACGACACGATACCGCCTCAGGTCGTGACCCTCGAAAAGAAAGTTTTCGAACTCGACCGGATTATCCGCCACTTTGCCAACGAACTCGAAACCAAGGTGAAAGAAGTAGGCGTGAACCATTACATCGAAAACGACGACAACACATGGGAAGTAACCATCTGGAGCCGTTGGTCCTACCATACCTTGCTGGGACAGATGTATCTTACCCTGGGCGATATTACCCAGGCAGCCGATCACTTTGAGACCGTTGTGCTTAATGGAACCGAAAACGACCAGTTTCAAATAACCAGCGCTTTTGCCGGTAATAACTGGGCCAATATTTTTCGTTTTATCGACAGTCGGGAACACATTTTTACTCTTTGGTTCAATAAAGCCAACCAGCAGCAAAACGAACTGCAACGCTTGTTCGAACCCTGGGGCCCCAACGATTATATGTTGAAGCCTACCCGCTCGTGTGTGCACAAATGGGAAACCGAATGGAGGGGATCTTCCATCCGTTACGACTACGACCGGCCCGACAGTACCAAAACCCTTAACCCGGGTACTCCCAGCGATTATTACCGCGGATATGGCGCTTCGTACCTTTATGTGAGAGGTCAATCGTATATCGATGGCAATACCTATATGAAGATGTTGGAGCACAAAATGAATGAGGAAGACCGGAGCGTGGAAACCATCATGGAAAATGTCGATACAATAGTGTACAAATATTCGAATGGACGGGATGTTTTCGATCAGGATCCGAATCTTATCGTGTACCGCGCTGCCAGCGTGAACCTATATCTGGGCGAAATATATACCTACCTGAAATTTAAGGATGCAAGTGGTAATATCACCTCCAATACTTTATTAGCCCTGAAAGTTGTGAACGATGGCAGCTTCTACGATGTGGCAACCAACCGAACCCAGTTAGGGATCAGGGGCAGGGTGGGCTTGCCGGGTTTCGAAATCCAAAACATTGTTTTTGAATTCGATCCCTTTACAAACGAAGTGATTGGCTGGAAAAATCTAAGCGGGAACCTGCCGGCCAAACAAAGCCGGCTTGAGGACCAGATCATGGACGAGCGGGCCCGCGAGCTGGCCTTTGAGGGCGAACGTTTTTACGACCTGATGCGCGTGGCCAAACGCCGCAACGATCCTTCGTATCTGGCTTCCCGGGTTTCGGAAAAATACCCTCCCGGGCAACGGCAGCAGATCTATAACCTGCTCTTGAATGAGGAAAATTGGTACATCCGGTATTTCGATTAACCGAATAGGATTTTTTGATCACCACAATAGGCACAATAGGGCACAATAGAAAAACTACTGTGCCCTATTGT
>DAIMEA010000069.1:0-12779 GCA_036725585.1 Prolixibacteraceae bacterium
CCACTTCCCGACCCCCGATCCCTGGTCGGCTTTCTTTGCCCGGGAAGCTTTGGGCATCAAAACCTACGATTTTTACAATTATGTGATGGGGTCGTTTGGCAGTCGTCTCGAAAGCATGTTTGCCATTGGGGGGAGCGATGCGCCCATCGATCCCTCGAAAAAGAAATCGGAACGGTTTAAACCGGTTGTCAAGGTACTGGGGCCTTTTTATTTGAAAGCCCATTCCAAAGCCAGCCACAAAATTACGCTGCCCCAATATGTTGGTTCGGTCCGGGTAATGCTCGTTGCCGCGGGGGATGGCCGCTTTGGAAGTGCCGAAAAAACAGTTCCCGTTCGCGAACCGCTTATGGTGCTGGCTACCCTTCCCCGGGTGCTGTCGCCCGGTGAAACCGTTGATTTGCCGGTTACCGTTTTTGCCATGAAGGAAGGTGTGGAAAAAGTACGTGTATCTATCGAAAGCAGCGATCTTCTGAAATCAATCGGAACGACCGATACAAGCATTCGATTTAACGCCCCGGGCGAAAAAGACCTGTTTTTCCGTTTGCGCACTTCGGATAAAACCGGTATCGGGCGGGTGAATGTTACGGTTTCATCGGGTAGTGAAAAGAGTTTTCACGAAATGGAACTTGATATCCGGCCCCCCAATTTACCAACGATTGAAACACAATTCAAAACCCTGCAAAAAAACGAGACGTGGAAGTTTTCCCTATCGGCCTTTGGCATGGAAGGAAGCAATCGGGCTCAACTCGAAATTTCGGGTTTGCCCCCGATGAACCTGGGCAGCCGGCTTCCCTATCTGATCCGTTATCCGCACGGATGTGTGGAACAAGTCACTTCGTCGGTATTTCCGCAGCTTTTTCTTTCGCAACTTTTGGAACTCTCCTCTGACGATCGGCAAAAAACAACCGGGAATATTCAGGTCGGAATCGAAAAATTACAGCGCTACCAGAATTCCGATGGAGGATTTGCCTATTGGCCCGGTCAGGCCTCTTCCAACGACTGGGGAAGCTGCTACGTCAGCCATTTCCTTCTCGAAGCGGATCGGGAAGGATATCTGGTTCCCGGAAACATGAAGAAGAATTGTTTGGACTATCTGCGAAAGCAGGCAGCCGATTTTACCGCTACCCGGCACGATCCCTGTGCCGAATACACCCAGGCATACCGCTTATTCGTGCTCGCAAAAGCCGGAGAAGCCCAGATTTCGGCTATGAACCGGCTTCGTGCCGAAAAAGGACTCGACAACCAAACGCGATGGATGCTGGCGGGTGCTTATGCCCTGGCCGGGATGAACGAAGCCGCCTATCCGCTTATTGACTTTCGGAATAGAAAACCCGATCCCTCGTTCGCCTCGTGTTATGGATCCTATTTACGGGAGCAGAGCGTCATTCTTCAGACACTTACCGTGCTTAACGAAAGCGATCAGGCCGCAAAGCTGGCTCGCGAGATTTCCGATGAGCTGTCGTCGGCCCAATGGTACAGCACGCAAAGCACCGCTTTTGCCCTGGTTTCGCTGTCGGGTTTTGCCCGGGCTTCCGGCGCCCAAAAAACAAGCGAGTACCGCTTAAAAATCAATGGGAAAACCGAAAGAATGAAAAGCAATTCCATTATCAGGCAGATCCCGCTGGCGTTTTCAAAAGAAGGCATGTTGGATGTTGAAATTGAAAATACCGGTGAGGGAACCCTTTTCCTCAATGCATCGAATGAAGGCATCAAATCGGGTATCGATGAAGGCTTCTCAGAAAACGGGTTGCAACTGTTGGTTTCCTATTTTGACAAGCAAGCACGGAAAATGGATCCAAACTCTATTGCTCAGGGAGAAGATTTCATCGCCCGGGTAACGGTATACAACAAAACCGCCTCGCACATCAGCGATGTGGCTTTAAACCAGCTTTTCCCGTCGGGTTGGGAAATCATTAATACCCGTTTGTTTGGGTCGGCTTCCGGGGCCCTCAAAAACAGTTTGTTCGATTATCAGGATATTCGCGACGACCGGGTGTATAGCTATTTCAGTTTGAACGGATACGAAACGAAAACTTTTTCCATACAGTTGAATGCCTCATACAGGGGCGAATACCTGCTGTCGCCTGTTACCTGTGGTGCCATGTACGATGATTCCTATTTTGCCAAAGTACCCGGCATGAAGGTACGGGTGGTTAAAAATTGAACAGCTTGAACAGAACAAGTGAACAACGGAATCGATCCCGGTGGCGGGAGGTGCTGCTGGCTTTATCAGCCGGTTTGTTCGTTTTCCTGGTTGTACCCCTTCCCCGGTTCGACGATCCTGCCGCAACGGTGGTTTATTCGGCCGGGGACGAACTGTTGGGGGCCCGGATTGCCAGCGACGGACAATGGCGTTTCCCCAAAACCGACTCGGTTCCTGCAAAATACAAAGTTGCCCTGCTGGCATACGAAGACCGTTGGTTCTTTGTGCATCCGGGTGTAAATCCCTTTGCCCTGGCGAGAGCCCTGTGGATGAATGTTAAAAACAGGCGCGTTGTGAGCGGGGGTAGCACTCTTACCATGCAGCTTGCCCGTTTGTCCCGAAAAAATCCCCCCCGTACCATCAGCAGCAAAATGCTGGAGATATTGATGGCCTTGAAACTGGAAACCGTTCAATCGAAAAAAGAGATTTTGTGCCGTTATGCTTCCTCGGCACCCTTTGGCGGTAATGTAGTGGGCATCGACGCCGCCTCATGGCGCTATTTCAAACGGCCGGCAAACTCGCTGTCCTGGGCCGAAGCCGCCACTTTGGCCGTGCTCCCCAATGCGCCTTCGTTACTTTATCCGGGGAAAAACAGCACGCTACTGAAAAACAAGAGAGACAGGCTGCTTCAGAAGCTTCATTTAGAAGGACGATTCGATTCACTGACCTATCGTTTATCGCTTGCCGAGCCCCTGCCCCTTAAGCCCAATCCATTACCCGATCGGGCTTCGCATGCAGTGGCGTTGATCCAGGCCAACCATGCCGGGCGAAGTGTACGAACCACGCTCTCGCACGAACTGCAAACACGGGTTGAGGCAATCGTTGAACAACACCATAACGAGTTGGCTCAAAACGACATTCATAACCTGGCCGCTTTGGTGGTGGGTATTGAAAGCGGCAACATACTGGCCTGGGTAGGCAATGCTCCCGATCCCGAAAACCGGCATGGGGGAAAGGTCGACCTGGTCACCTCTTCACGAAGCTCCGGCAGCATTTTGAAGCCTTTTCTCTATGCCGCCATGATCAACGATGGTGAACTATTATCCCACTCTCTGGTACGCGATGTCCCGATCAATTTTTCCGGCTATGCGCCCAAAAATTTCGACTATACCTATTCCGGCGCGGTGCCGGCATCGCTTGCTCTGAGTCAATCGTTGAACGTTCCGGCAGTGGACATGTTGCACCGGTACGGTATTGCGCGTTTTCTGAATGTGTTGAGAGGCTACGGGTTCACCACATTTCATCGAACAGCAGAGTATTATGGTCTGTCGTTGATTTTGGGCGGCGCCGAAACCAACTTGTTCGAACTGGCCGGTGTATATGCCAGTATGGCCCGGACACTGCAGCATTATCACGAACACGAAGGCTACAACAGGGCGGATTTTCGGATGCCCTCTCTTTTCCCGCATGCCGATGTTGAAGAATCATGGGATCAGCAACCCATTATCCGGGCGTCGTCGGTCTGGTTTATGCTGCAAGCCCTTCAGGAAGTAAACCGGCCTGAGGGTCGCACCGGGTGGTGGAATTTTCCCTCTTCGGGAACCGTAGCCTGGAAAACAGGAACGAGCTTTGGTTATCGCGATGCATGGGCGGTTGCCATCACCCATGCTCATGTGCTTGCCGTTTGGGTTGGCAATGCCGACGGGGAAGGACGGGCCGGACTGACCGGCCTAAAAGCAGCAGCCCCGGTACTTTTCGACATCCTCGACCTGCTCCCCAAAAACACGTGGTTCGAAAAACCCCGGGACGAAATGACTTCGGTCAATGTATGCGTCGAAAGCGGCTTTAAAGCAGGGCCCGATTGTCCCAATAAAAGGGAAACAGAGATCCCTGTTTCCGGTTTAAAAACAGGGGTTTGCCCCTATCATCGCCGGATGCACTTTAGTGATGATGGTTGTTGGCTGGTCAATTCATCGTGTTATCCGCCCGATAAAATGATCCATGACTCTTGTTTTATCCTGCCCCCGGCCATGGAATGGTACTACCGGAAACTGCATCCCGAATACCGGGTCTTGCCGCCCGTTATGGAAGGGTGCACATTGCCCGATGCGTATCCGTTGATTGAATTGTTGTATCCAAATAACCTTGAACGATTGTATATTCCAATAGAAATGAACGGAGAGCGGGGCAGTGTGGTTTTTGAGGCTGCGCACCGCAATATGGGTACCCGGATTTTCTGGCACCTCGACGATGCATACGTAGGCGAAACCGACCATTTTCACCAGATGGCCCTGTCGCCAGGCCCGGGAAAACATATTTTACGGCTGATGGATCGGGATGGAAATATATTGGAAACAGCGTTTTTTGTCGAAAAAGCGTTGTACGAAAGAGAAAGGTTTTAATTTTGAAGAAGTATCCAATCAAATACCGATCGATGAAAAACAAAATGAATTTTCTTTGGTTCGTCCTGTTTCTAACGGCTTTCACAGCCTGCAGCACCGGGCAGTCGGCTTTCCGCCGGGGTGATTACTACGAAGCAACGAAACAGGCCGTTGCCCGGCTCCGTTCGAATCCCGAATCGGAAAAAGCCATGAACACCCTCCTGAAAAGTTACCCAATGGCCCTGGATTATTATCGTCAGAAAATTGACCAAACAGCGGCTTCGGGTTCAAGCGATAAATACCTGACGATTGTTGATCATTATACCAAACTGAATCAACTTGCCGATGAAATTTCCCGCTGTCCGGCCGCGCTTGATGCCGTCCGTCCGGTCGTTTATTTCGACGAGCAGCTCCGCAAGGCAAACGAAATGGCCATAACCGAACAATACAACAATGGAGTTCGCTTGTTGCAATTAAATACGATGGCCGATGCCCGTCTGGCTGTTGAAAAATTTGAATGGGTGGAAAAGACCCTTCCGGGTTATGCCGACGTTCAGAATAAACTCCTTGAGGCAGAAGACCGGGCTACCCTGAAAATTGTGGTGGAACCTCTTCCTTATATGGGCGATGTTTACCGGCCCAATGTGAATCGTTTTTACACGAACTTCTTTTCCGATTTGTCGAAAAACAACCGCCAGCGTTTTGTCCGCTATTTTCAACCCGAAGAGGCACAAGAGTTTGGAATCAAACCCCAGCATGTGGTAAAAATGCAGTTTGTCGATTTTTCGGTCGGGAATATTTTCGAAAAGGAGTCGGCCAGCGAGCATACCTCCGATACGCTGGTCGTCGGGTTATACAAGGACGACAAGGGCGTGTCGCACGATGTGCTGGGTGTTGTCAAAGCAAAGGTGACGGTTCACGAACGGAACATCGTTTCGCGAGGAATCCTCGACGTGAAGATTGTGGACTATTATTCCGGATCCGTTTTGGAAAACAAGCGTTTCCCGGGGGAATATGTTTGGCGAAACGACTGGGCCGAATACAATGGCGATGAACGGGCCGTACCTGCCCGGATCAAATCCATGCTGAAAGAAAAGAAAGTGGCACCCCCGCCACCTCAGGATCTTTTTATCCTATTTAGCGATCCTCTGGGTTCCCAAGCTGCTTCGTATATCAAATCGTATTACAGAAACCGATAAACAAACTATATTTCGTTTACCAATACAACAACCTCGTAACAATTCAATGCCGACACGGGCCGGTCGGCATAAGGAATAGGCGTTACCTTGTGTATTTCAATCCTCCGGTTCATCACCGTATCGACCGACTGTAACCTACCGGGAATTTCGCTGAATCCAAGCGTCCTTTCCTGGATGCCTTCGGTTGTTAATGCCCGGAAATGAACCTGAACGTTCCCGGCATCGTCGCACACAGAGCCTACCGGACAACGGGAGTCCTGAATGTCCAGTATTTCCAGCAGAAAATCATCCGCAGCTTTTTGCTGCAACTTGTACTTCAACACAATACTTCCTTCAGGAAGTTCCTCCTCAAAAATGGTCATTTGATTTCCACAGGATGCAAAAAAGTGAAGAAATACAATTACCCCAATTAATTGTATGCCTTTCATGCTTAATCAAAATTTAATTCTCCGTTTCAAAGATAAAAATTTCTGAAATACAAAAATTGTGATATAAAACATATAAAATCAAGATCCCGGGGCCTGCTTTATAGAAATAGGAATGAAACGAACATGTTTGCAGAAAAACACAAACACGTATGAATAAATCACATGTGAGTTCCATTCGGACGAATCGAAGATCAACGAAGTTAAATATTGTTAAAAGAGCGACCTTTCGATCCAAAAGATATTCAGTATGTTAAAAGTTTTATTCGAATGAAATGTTTATCTTCAAAAAAAGTTTTCCATCATGCTCTTGGAAGCCTGGCACGATTCTGAACAGATCATTCACCTGAGTGACCTAACTTTTCCTCCGGCTTATTGCACCCGGGAAGAGCGGGTAATTCAGTCGGAAAATAGTTCAGATAATCAGATACTTATTTCCATGAAAGGATGTTTTATTCTCTATGGATTTCATAAGGGGGAGTCTATTGCAAATGTTCTTTCGAAGCAGGATTGCGACCTGGGCATTCTCTCTTTTCAACTTGGGGGAAATTTTCAGGTTCGGGAAAAGAATTATGATCCGTATCGGTTTTTCGAAACCGACGTTCATCAAACTTTTTTTTCGACCAAACGGGAGCTTCGGTTTGAAATGCCTTCGGAATTTGAAAATTTTCGAATCTATCTATCGCCTTTGCATTTTCAGGAATTACTTGCCCGATATCACGGCCGTTTTTCGACCTATGCCGACCGGATCAAACGTTCGGAATCGTTCAATCTCTTGGAAAATCCGCTCCCGATTACTCCCCGGATGAAAATACTTATTAACGAAATTCTGACGCATAAAATTCAGGATCCGCTTTTGTCGTGTGTATATTACGAAACGAAAATTACGGAACTTTTTGGCTTTCAGCTCGAACAGATTTATTGTGGGAAACAACGCGGGAAACATCTTACGCGCGCCGACAAAGCAAAAATGGAACAAGCCCGACAACTGTTGATCAGAAATTTGTCGGGGGCTCCTTCTATTGAACAGTTAGCGAGATTGGTTGCAACCAACGAAAGCAAATTAAAGCATGCATTTAAAGAACATTTTGGGTATAGCATTTATAACTATCTGCTTCATCAGCGCGTGGAAAAATCGATCGAACTCATGGCCCGGGATACCCTGTCCCTTGATGAAATTGCCGAACAGGTAGGATATACCGATGTAGCTCATTTTTCCCGGGCGTTTAAAAAGGTGAAAGGTATGCCTCCCGGAGCATTCCGAAAAAGAATTCTGGATCGTTAGCCGAAACGTTTTGAAAACTTACGATATAATAACAAATTATAAATCAAATGGGTGACGGCTGCTCCCAACAAATACCAAGCGGTATGACGATCGAACAGGGCCGCCCGTTCCACCCACCAAAGCGGGCAAACAGCAAGCAACCATCTCCAGCTACCGCGAAAAAAGTAATCGATGATCATAGCCAGTAACAAAATTCCAAATCCCTTCGACATCGCGATTCCCTCCACTTTATCGTGGGCAAAAGCGCCCAGAAAAAGAATGATCATTGGGGCTTCGGTCGCAATAATTAAAGACAGAACCATGATTTCGAGCGGATTGAGTGTTGCCTCAAAGCCTGTCAGCAACAAATAACCCAGACTGAAGAACAAGGATACAAGCGTGGGAATCAGCATTCGTACAAAGATGTACCCCTTTTTGCCAAGCGGAGTAACCGACAAATAGCTGATTAAGCCGGCATCCCTTTCGTCGAGAAGGATAAAACCATACACCATCCCGATCAGCATAGTCACCAGGGGAAGGAAAAAAATATAGCCGAATGAAAACCAGGGTTCAAGGGGGAACTGAAAATAACGATCGGTGAGACCGGATACGTACGGGAATAAAAACAATACGACACATAATATGAGGAAAGGCGCCAGATAGCTGACAAACAGCATCGGGTCTCTTCCGATAATTTTCCAGTCGCTTTTTAATAGATGGATATTCGAAGTCATGATGCATTATTATTATCGTTCCAGTACGTAATGGTTAAATTGTCGGTACGCAAAAAGAAAACCTACGATATTCCAACACACCAACACGGAAACATCGGCAATGATCCCTTTGACGGTTTGGACAGAAGGGTCGGTTATCAACAGGTCAATAGTTGCGTTAATGGGAAAAATTACGGACAGATCCGGCCAGATAAAGTAAAGGGCAACAGGCAGGCCCATCACCATTCCGCCAACGATGATGCCAACAATGTATTGGTTTAACGAATTGACACGGGCAGCTACCCCTAAGCCGAAAAGGGTGAAAAACATCGATGATAACACGATGGCAACCAAGGCCCAGATCCAGTTCGACAACATGCCTCCCGGGACAAACCCTATAAGAGAACTGGCAATGACCGAAATCAGGGCCAGAGATAAGACTTTTCCAGCCAGGTACGTAGATAGCTTTAAGGGTGTAATGAATAAACTTTGAAGCACATTCTGTTGTTTCTCCAACAATACCAGGGCTCCGACAAAAGTGAGCCCCAACACTGTGGTATCGGACAGGATCAGGTAGGCTGTCACTTCGGTTCGGACATGAAGCGGTACGTTGAAAAGAATGAAAATATACAGAAGGCTCAGTATTCCGTAGACCAGGTAGAATCCCTGTTTCAACTGGAACTGTATATCGTATTTTGTCACTTGTACTAACATGCTTGTGTTTTGTTCGTTCAGGCCAATTGTTTGCCGGTTACTTTAATAAAAATATCCTCAAGAGTGGCTTCCTGGGTATGGATGGTTTCGATTTCGGCCGATCGGATAATGTTTTGAAACTCGGAATTTGATCCCAGATCCATAAGCCCAAATTCTTTTGTTTGGGGCTGACCGTTCATACGATACCGAACCTTCAATGATTTTTTCCCATGCTGGAGTTTCAGTTTTTCGGGCGAATCGATAATGGGTAGTTGCCCTTCGATCATAAAAGCCAGCCGGTCGCACAATTCATCGGCATCCGACATGTTGTGTGTGGTCAGAAAAACCGTTGTTCCGCTATTTCGTAATTCGAGGATAAAATCCTTCATCATCCGCGCATTAACCGGATCGAGGCCCGCAGTGGGTTCATCCAGAAACAGGAGCCGGGGTTTATGCAAAACCGAACGGATAAAATTTAACCGCATCCGCATCCCTTTTGAAAAGGCTTCCACTTTCAGGTTTCGGTCTTCCCAAAGGCCAACCCGGTGGAGCAGTTCTTCAGGATCGTGTTTTTCACACTGATAAAAAGATGCAAACAGTTCCAGGTTTTCAAGCGCGGTGAATTTCAGGTAGAGATTGGGAAATTCGAAAGCGACGCCAATGTTTTCATAAAATTTCCGGGAAATGTTGTTCACTTCCCTTCCCATTAGCATTACGCTTCCTGCATAGTTTTTCAATACCCCGGTCAATACCTTTTGTGTGGTGCTTTTACCGGCTCCGCTGGGTCCCAGAAATCCGAATATTTCCTGATCAGAAATACCGAACGAGATATTTTTAAGCGTTGGCAAGGTTTGCCCTTTGTAGGCAAAGAGCAGGTCTTTTACTTCGATCATGTTGCAAATTTTTGTAAAAATAGGGAATACATTACATGAAAAATTGCCTGAACGGAATGGATCATTGCCCGAACGGTTTTCTTTCTTCAAAAAATGGATCCACGTTCGTTTTGCAAACATCTTTCAAAAAAATTTTAATTTGTTTAAATTTCCAGCGCTTCTCATTGTTACGAAAGGAAAATAAAAATGTTGATGAACATCGATTTTTTTAAGGCGCTTTTTTCGGCAACATTTTGGATTACGGTTGTTTTAGCCTACGTACTTTATCGGAAACGCGATGCTGCGGGCGCACGGTTTCTTGCCGGATTTATGCTTGCCTGCTCCCTCTGGACGGGGGGTATTTTGATGGGGCTTCAGGCGAAAAGCATCGGTCAAAAGGAGATTTCTCTGGCCGTATCATCCACCGGAATTATTTTCACGCCGGTCCTGTTTCTGGCCTTTGTGCTTGATTACCTGGGCCTGAAAAAGTACCTCCGCTGGAGCTATTTTTTTCTTTTGACGATCTTCCCGTTCATTGTATTGTCCTTTTCTTTCATTCCCGGCACCCGAAACTGGGTTTGGAACGTAGGGCAAGTCGATTCGCCTTTTCGTTTCGATTATACTTTTGGCGCTTTGCTCTGGCCCTTTCTTGTATATGGTTATCTGATTGTGTCGTTTTCATTGTTTTTGATTTTCAGAGGTCTGAAATTATTTTCTACCTTTTTCAGGCGGCATACGCTTATTTTCCTTGCAGCCTCGCTCATCCCGATTGGGATGAATCTCCTACATTTATTTAAGGTTTCGATATTCCGGTACATCGATATTTCCCCCATTGGTTTTGCTATAGGCACCGGATTTATCTTTTTTGGCATTTATAATTTTCGGGTGTATCAAATAATTCCGCTCGCATACGAAACCCTCATTGAAATGATGCCCGAAGCGTTTTTGGTTACCGATGCCAACGACCGGATCGTTATGATGAACAATGTCTTTCGGAAGAACTTTGCTTCCGACAGTTCGAAACTGAAAGGCAAACACATCGAAGAAATCCTTCCCGAACTCTATTCGTTGCTGCCCTATCAGAAACAGACCGATTATTCGTTCGATTTTCGCCATAAAAAAGAAATGTATCTTCTGAGTGTTCGCTATTTACGAAAGGCAGAAGATAGCGTTTTCGGAACTGTCTTTCTTTTTCATAACACCGCTCATTACAATTTTTGAAAAACACCAGCGGGATTGCAGTTCACTTTTTGAATACAAAATATACGGCCAGGATCAGAAATACGAAGGCCACCAGGTGGTTCCAGCGAAAACTTTCGGTTTTAAATGCCAGGAGGGTAAAAAAAGTGAATACAATCAGTGTAATTACTTCCTGAATTACCTTTAGCTGAACCAGGGAAAAAGGGCCTCCATTACCCCGGAATCCGATCCGGTTTGCCGGAACCTGGAAAAAGTATTCGAATAAGGCAATCCCCCAGCTGATCAAAATGATCGTAATCAGCGCAAGGTTTTCAAAACCCTTCATTTCCTTGAATTTCAGGTGCCCGTACCAGGCCAGGGTCATGAACGTGTTGGACAAAACCAGCAAAAGAATGGTAGATACTGCTTTCATCGTACATGAATTTTCTTGGTTTTTGCGAGTGTATGCATTAGTGGCTTGCCGGCTTATGGAGGGCGTGTTTCGATTCATGTAGGAGCAAGGCATCGTTTAATGCCTGATCGAATAAATCGTAAATGTTTTCTTTTCCAATCCCGTTCGATATCCCCGAGCGCTCCAGTTCGTTCAACACACCGGGGTTCACTCCGGAAAGCATCACCCGGGTATGATTGGCCTGCAGGGTTTTGATCACGGCTTTCAGGTTTTGGCAACCTGTAGCGTCGATGAACGGAACATGCCGCATGCGCAAAATGATGATTTCGGCCTTTAATCCTACCTGTTTGATGATTTCGGTATACGATTTGGCCGAACCAAAAAAGAGCGGGCCGCTGATTTCATATACCGAAATCTGCTTTGGAAGTTTCTCGTATTTGTCCATCAGGTCGTTGTCTACATCTTCGGGTAGGTTTAAACCCATGTCGGACATACGTTTCATAAACAACAGAGCCGACAGGATAACGCCCACTTCAATGGCTACGGTTAGGTCGACCAGTATAGTCAGAAAAAAGGTTGTCAACAGGATAATGATATCAAACACCGATCCCTTCAATATCGACCGGAAGCTTCTCCATTCGCTCATGTTGTAGGCAACTACAATAAGGATCCCGGCCAGGCAGGGCATCGGGATCAGTTTGGCCCATTTTCCAAAGAAGATCATAATCAGTAAAAGGGTCAAAGCGTGTACAATACCGGAAATGGGTGTCCGACCCCCGTTTTTGATGTTCGTAACCGTACGGGCAATGGCTCCGGTTGCGGGAATCCCGCCAAAAAGGGGTGTAACAATATTGGCAATACCCTGGGCAATGAGCTCCGTGTTGGAGCGATGGGTACTGCTGATCATCCCGTCGGAAACAACGGCCGAAAGCAGCGATTCAATACCCCCAAGCAACGCAATGGTGAGCGCGGGAGCAAAGTAATACGGAATATCGGAGAGGTTTATCGAGGGAAATTCGAGGGTAAATTTTCCGGAAATCGGGCCAAAAAGTGTTTCAATAGTGCTTACAGGCACATCGAGAAGCTGAACAAAAAGTGTGATCAGGATGATAGCGATGAATGAACCGGGTATTTTCGTGGTGATTTTTTTCGACAAAACCGTAATCAAAATAGTCGTAATTGTCAGCCCTATTGCCCAGGGATTCAGGGCGGATAGGGAATGAAAATAGGTATTCCATTTTGCCAGAAATTCCGATGGCATCGACTCAATTGCAAAGCCGAAGGCATCGTTCATTTGCGTGGTAAAAATCACTACGGCAATTCCGCTGGTGAAACCAACAATGAGGGGATGGGGTATAAATTTCAGTAAAGAACCCAAACGAAGAAGGCCAAAAACCAGCAAAAAAATCCCGGCCAGTATGGTTGAAATCATCAGGCCCCCGAGACCGTATTGCTGAATAATTCCGTATATAATTACAATGAAAGCACCTGTAGGACC
>DAIMEA010000070.1:0-12765 GCA_036725585.1 Prolixibacteraceae bacterium
ACAATGTAATGCCCCGATTGGGTCAGTTCAAAACTGATTTCGTTCATCTTTTTTCTCAGTTTTTCCCTGTTTTTCTCGGATACCTGGACGAAAATTTCGACCCAAACGGAGTCTTTTTCCCAGGTCTCGATGCTCACATCGCCGTATTTGTTGTTGATGTCGACCACCGAACTTTTGTTGATCCGGAATCCTTTCGACAACTGGCGTGTATCGCTTACCTGACTATGGGCCGAAAAGCCGGCCAGCAGGATAAGAACCATCGGTAGCAGCGCCATCCGGGCAATTTTTCTATGGATGAATTTCTTTTCTTTCATGGCTTAACAATTTATTTGGTCCAGTACCCTGTCGACCATTTCGAGTCGCAAACGATTGTTTTGAATCATGGCTTCAATGACTTCCCGGTTATAGAAATTATCGTTCAGATCGTGTTGCAATTCCTGGTACATTTGGTCCAGTTCAAGCAGGTCGTCTTCGATGTCCATTTTTAATTCCGGATAGATGTGGTAGCATTTTCTGATTTCATTGATCTTTTCAGAGACTTCTTTAGCATAAAAGGCTTCGGTTTCGAGCAGGTTTTTCATCACAGGATCCTGGATGTCGGCATAACGTATTTTGTTGTTATCGCGCTGGTTCAGCAGAAAGGTTCCGGCCAGGGCCAATACCAGGACTGCTGCGACGGCAGCTGAAACTTTCCAGATTTTGAATTTTCCCCGCTCCTCTTTAGCCATTTTGGCTTCGATTTTGTCCCAGGTATCCAGTGAGGGTAATTGCAGGTCAAAATCGTCACGGTGGCTTCGTACGAAATCTTCAAGCTTCTTCATAATATTTCTCCTTTAAAATTTCATAAACTCTTCTCTTTGCGCGCATGTACTGCGACTTGGATGTCGATTCGGTGATCCCGAGAATCTGTGCAATCTCCACATGGTCGTAGCCTTCGAGCAGGTATAGGGAAAATACAATCCGACCTCCTTCGGGCAGTTGTTCCATGGCTTTTTCAACATCGCGTGTGGTCAGGGGCAGTTCCTGTTCTTCTTCGTCCATCACGTTTCGGTAATGGTGCATGTCTTCGGTTAGCCGGAGATCTACTTTTTTCCGGTTTAGCGCGTTGATGCAGGTGTTGATGACAATTCGCTTCAGCCAGGCACCAAAGGTTGAATCGTACCTAAACGTGTCGAGTTTCATAAAGGCCTGGACAAAGGCCTCTTGCAGTAAATCCTCGGCATCTTCGCGATTGCTGACCATACGGTAACAAATGTTGAACATAGCTCTTGCATAAAGTTCATACAGTTGTCGCCGGGCCCGGTTGTCGCCCTTTTTGCTGGCTTCAATCAGCTGTTTGTGTATGTCGACTTGTGTTCCCAATGATGTTCATTCCGGTTTTAGAGACAATAGGACCTGCGAAGGGTTGCAGCGATTTTCTTTTTTTTGAAAATTTATTTTCATGTCAGGAACCTGTTTTGTGGTTTTTCATTTTGGGCTTGCCCGAACGGTATACCGAAAAACCGATTCCCGGAATACACAAGAGGGCAAAAAACACAAAACATGCTTTCATGCTTTTTATAAAGGGAATCAGGTTTTCGGGCGAAAGCATCGCGTGTTTTAAAAACAGCGAAATGGAGAGCGTGGCGACCATCATGCTCAGGGTTTGCCCCAAAACCCGCATGGTAGCAGTTGTACCCGATGCCGTGCCATACAGGTCCCGGTCGACCGATCCCATAATGGCATGCGTGTTGGGCGAAGAGAATAATCCAAACCCAACGCCCAAAAGAAACAAAATGATCATAAGGACAAACAAAGGCGTTTGCTCATCGAGAAAAACCAGTGCGCTTAAACCAATCAACGTAAGCATCATCCCGAGTGAAGCCAGTAGGCCGGGTCGAATTTTGTCGGAAAAACGACCGGCAAGGGGGGCTGTCAGAACCATCAGGGCCGGTTGGACAACCAAAACCAACCCGGCATCGCGGGGCGACAATCCCCTCGAAAACTGAAGATACAGGCTAAGCAAAAAACCTACTGCCGAAGAGGCAGCATAGTGGATCAATGCAGCCATATTGGAATAGGCAAAGAGTTTATTGCTTTGAAACAGGGATAGAGGCAGGATGGGATCGCTTTGTTTTTTTTCGAGCCGGAAGAATACGAACAACAAGGCCAGTCCAAATGCCCAGGGAAATAGTCCCTGGAGGGTATTCACCCGACCACCGCCCCAGATAATACCCAGAATGGCCAATGCAGAAACAAGGCTTCCCGGAACATCGAAACGAAATTGCTTTTTCTGTACGTCGTTTTCGAGATTTCGATGCGCCAAAACGATAGCCAGAATACCCAGGGGCACCACACCAAGAAAGACCCGGTTCCAACCCCCGGCATGAGTCAGCATCCCTCCCAGAAAGGGTCCCAGCGTTAACCCGGCATATACGGCCCCGATATTTAATCCCAGAGCGGTTCCCCGTTTTTGGGGCGGGTAGGCCGAGGTGATAATGGCCACGCCTGTTACGTGCATGAATGCCGATCCTATTCCCTGCAGTACCCGTAAAATGAGCAAAACGGCAATGTTGGGGCTGAAAGCGATCAGAAACGAAAGAAGCGTGAAAAGATATAAGCCTGCCTTAAAGGTTTTTACCCGGCTCCAATTATCGGCAATTTTGCTGATAGGCAGCAGAACCATGGCGTTGGCCAGCAGAAACGAATTGGTAATCCAGCCCAGTGTATGGGCGCTGCATCGAAATTGCTCCTGGATATCGGGCAACGCGATGTTAACAGCCGAATGCATAAAGGGATTCATGAACGAAGCAAACATGGTAGTGAGCAACACAGGCCATAGCGCTTTCGATGATTTTTTATCCATGCTGTGAGAGTTTTATGCAATGATAAAAATTTTTCCTTATTTTGGGTGCACATTCATAAATTTGTACGATGATGAAAGTTACCGTCCTTGCTCTCCTCCTTGCCCTTGTCGTTTCTGCTTGCCATCAGGAAAAGAAATATGAAATCAGCGGGAGCCTTCCCTTGCCCGACCAGACGATCCTGCGACTTGAGAAAAGGATCGATGGCGCCTATGTGACCATCGATTCGGCAACGATAAACGAGGGATCTTTTTTGTTGACAGGAACAGTCGACATTCCCGAGGAATACTACCTCAGCCTCTCGGAAAGGGATAAAACCCTGTTTTTTCTCGAAAATGCCCCCTATTCGGTCCAGTCCGATTCGGCCAGCCTGATTCAGGCCCGGATAAGCGGGGGGAAAACACAAGAGCTGTATAACGAGTACGCCCGTGCCTATAAAGAACAATACGACCGTCTTTTGAAAATCTATTATGCATCGGCCGATGAGCCGGATCCGGTGAAAAGAGACCAGATGGAACAGGAAGCCGACAGCCTGTATGCCCGCTTGCAGGAATACCAACAAGCGTTTATGCTCGAACATACTTCGTCGCCTGTGGCCGTGTATCTGCTCACCCGGCTTCAGTTTGAGAAGGATGGCGATGAACTCGACTCCCTGTTGTCGCTGCTCGACCCTGCTCTGTCGGAAATGAATTCGTACCGAATGCTTTCGGAACGCGTCGAAAAATTGAGCAATTTGAAGCCGGGGAAAACAGCACCTGATTTTACCCAAAATGATCCCGAAGGAAATGCTTTGCGTTTTTCGGATGTGTATCGTGACCATCGTTTTACCCTCATCGATTTCTGGGCTTCCTGGTGTTCGCCCTGCCGGGCCGAAAATCCCAATGTGGTTGAGGCGTACCGGAAATTTCAGGATAAAGGCTTCACGGTTTTTAGCGTTTCGCTCGACAATAATCGCGATCGCTGGTTAAAAGCGGTTGAAGACGACCGCCTCGAATGGTCGCATGTTTCCGATCTCAAAGGTTGGGGAAACGAAGCAGCCGCATTGTATGCAGTGAATTCCATACCATCCAACTTTCTTATCGACCAGCAGGGCCTTATTGTGGCAAGCGGTCTTCGGGGCGAAGCACTTCACCGGAAACTCGAAGAATTGTTATCTGAGTGATTCTTTCGGATGCATTTTTATTCTTCGCGGGTTTTTAAGGGTTTCACGGAAAATTGATCAAGAATTTCAAGGAAAGAGCTCAAAGAGTTAAATTGGTCGTTTATTTGTAAAGACCGAAACTATGTATTGGATTCTTTCAAAAAAGACCTTGCCCGACGGATTAACGAGGCTCGAAGTCCAGGCTCCGGAGTGGATATCTGCTTTTCAGCCCGGACATCATCTTCTGGCAAAAATAAGTCCGCAATCGCCGGGAATACCCTGTGTTATTTGGGGTGTTCAACCCGAACGGAGAAGTCTTTTCCTGATTTTGAGCGACCAGCATGTCGATCAGCTTTCCCTTTCCGGCCTTGCTGTTGGCGACGTTCTTCACTCATTGACCGGTCCTTATGGGGAACCCATTTCCCTTTCCGTTCCCGGCACGGTGATTTGTGCCGCAGGCGCCAATAGCATCCTCCCGATGCTGCCGGTTGTTGAGGCCTTAAAGAAATCCGGGAACCGGGTGCTTACCGTACTGGGAGCCCGATCACGCGATTATTTTGTATTGGAAAACGAGTTCCGGGCTCATTCCGATGAAGTATTGTTTCTGACCGACGACGGAAGCTCTGGACAGAAAGGTCTGGTGTGCGAAGGCGTACAGGCGATGATCCGACGCGAAAAAGTTGACCATGTGATTGCCATTGGCGCCCTGAACATGATCCGCCATTCCGCCCAACTTACCCGGCGTTTTGATCTGCCTTTAACAGCCATTCTTTACGCACCCTACGTCGATGCGACCGGTATTTCGGGCATTTACCGAATCTCGTTGTGCGACCGTTCGAAATACATTTGTGTTGACGGGCCCGAACTGAATGCCTATTATCCCGATTTTGACATTCTGAAAGAACGCCTGTGCGAACGCCTGAGCGATGATTTTGCCGGAAACCAGAACTACCGCAAGACCCCGGTTTTTTAACCTTTCCCGCTGCATCTTTCTCCCTGTTGCTTCTTGTCGATATTTGAGATTCCCTTCGTTGCATATGGAAGCAGCCCGGAAAACACTTTTCCGTTGATTCATCCGGAACTTTTTGGAATTTGTGCTATTTTTCGGGTGAAATTCGGAATTCATGCAGGCAAAACATAAACATACCCACAGCGAAGAAAGGAACAGCAACACAGGAATGCCTGTGTTGTGGGACTTTCCTGTGTCGAAAATGGTTGATTCTCTGAGTAAAAGCACATCGATTGAAAATGCCTTGCATCGTTTTGTTCGCTGTTTTGTTCAGGCCTGGGCTGGGGAATTTCCCCTGGGAATGAAAGCCGAATTCAATTCTGTCGTTTATCACAACAAGGTTTTTCAGGAAGAAATTCTTTCCCTTGAATGGGACTATTATACGCCCGATCGGAAATACGGGCGGATTGAAATTCATCCGGCACATCCCAACGACCAGCGTTATCAGGAGTTGATCAGCCGGATCGGAGCCGATATGGAGCAGGTTCTTCCGGTTTTGAAAGGAATCCTGGCTGCTTTCCAACTTGAGAAACTGGTCGCCTATAATACCGAACGGGAAAAAGAACTGAAAGGGATCAATCTAACGGCTGAAATTCTGGGTAAGGCCGAAACGCTCGACGAGTCGTTGCAAAACATTTGCTCCCACCTGCCCGAGGCCATGCAATTTCCGGCCCAGACGGCCGTGCGGATTGTATACGAAGGGCGTTCATACACCAGCAAAGGTTTCCGAGAAACACCCTGGATGCTCCGGCAAACCTTCGAAACGCCCGATCAAAAAAAAGGATGCATCGAAATCGTATACCTGAAAAAATTCCCCGAAGCCGACGAGGGGCCGTTTCTTGCCGAAGAACGAAACCTGATCAATAATCTGGCCGCCTTGATTTCGGGTACCGTATCGAAAAAGGCGCTTCAGGATCTGCTCGTAAAAAATACCGAACGGCTTAAGGAACTAAAGGGAATTAATAGTACATCGGAGATTCTGAAAACCGGGGTTTCCATGGAAGATTCACTCCGGCAGATTTGTGCGATCCTGCCGGCATCGTGGCAATATGTCGACGATACGGTAGCCCGGATTACCTACGATAAGTGGGTATTCCAGAGCGAGAACTTCCGAGAGACACCCTGGCGAATGGTACAGCAATTTGAAACCGCCAAAAAGAAAACAGGGACCATCGAGATTTGTTACCTGCGCGAATTTCCCCTGGCCGACGAGGGCCCCTTCCTGAACGAAGAGCGCAGTCTGCTGATTAACCTGGCCAATCTGATTGCCGGCAGGGCAACCAAAGATATTTTTCAGAAACTGCAACACGAAAATGCCGAACGACTCAAAGAATTGAGGGCCATTAACCTAACTTCACGGATTATCGAAAACGGCAATTCAATTGGTGAAACCCTTCAGGAAATCTGCAATATCCTGCCACGCTCCTGGCAATACCCCAAACATACGGTGACACGGATCCGTTTCGAAGGAAAAGAGTATTACAGCCGGGCCGATTTTCGGGAAACCGTTTGGGGGCAAAAAGAAAACTTTGTTACCATCGACAACAAAAAAGGATCGGTCGAAATCTACTATCTCAAACCTTTTCCTACCGAAGACGAAGGACCCTTTCTGACCGAAGAACGAAACCTGCTCATCAATATCTGCAAGCTTATCAGTGGATATCTGAACAATTACAAGGGGCGGGAAATGTACAACAAGAACCTGTTTGTCCCTTTACCCGGGCATAAGTCCGACGAGTTTCGAAATTCCCTGATCCGGAACAAGAAACCGCTTCAGTTGTATTTTAACCAGCAAAGCATCGATAAATATGTTTATCTCGACATGATGAAATACAAGGTGAAGCACATCCTGTTTGTGGCTACCCTGTACGATGCATTCATGCTCGAAAGCGAAGACTCGTTCTTCGAAAAATTCATGGGCGAGATTTATCAGTACAGCCTTTTTTCCCTTCCCCGTATTACCGGGGTGTCTTCGGCCGAGGAAGCCCTCGAATTACTCGAAACCGCCCAGTTCGACATGGTAATTCTCATGGTCGGGATTGATCGGGTTGCTCCCATTGCCCTGAGTGAAAAAATCAGGGAGAAGAAGGAAAATCTGCCCATTTATCTGTTGCTGAATAAGAAGAGCGATGTTAGTTATTTCGAGGAATTGGTGCCGACCATCCGTTCGGTCGATAAAATTTTTGTCTGGAACGGCGATTCCCTGATTTTTTTCGCCATCGTTAAATCGACCGAGGATAAAATCAACGTCGAAAACGACACGAAAATCGGGCTGGTTCGGGTAATTCTTTTGATCGAAGATTCACCCCTGTACTATTCCCGGTATCTGCAAATATTGTATTCCATAGTTTTCGGACAGGTGCAACAATTGTTGCCCGAAGTGGAAAAAAACGAGCTGGATAAGATTTGTAAAATGCGTTCCCGCCCCAAGATCCTCCTGGCACGAAACTACGACGAGGCCCTGGTCATTTTCAATAAATACAAGGACTTTCTTTTGTGTGTCATCTCCGATGTGGCTTTCGAACGGGCCGGGAAAATGGACAAAACGGCCGGGGTTAAGTTCATCCGTTATGCAAAATCCCATATCATCGATCTGCCTGTTATTTTGCAATCGTCCGATGAAACGAATGCAAAACTTGCCCGAAAATTGGATGTCCGGTTCCTGAATAAAAATTCGGAAACCCTTCTGATTGATATCAAAAAATACCTGACCAGTTATCTGGGCTTTGGTAATTTTACCTTTCGCGACAAAGAAGGAAACAAAATTGCTGTGGCCAAATCGTTGCGCGATTTCGAGACCCTTCTGAAGGAGATTCCCGATGATTCGTTTCACCTGCATGCATCCGAAAACCAGTTTTCGCTCTGGTTGATGGCCCGGGGGGAAATCCAGCTGGCCAAAACCCTGAACCCGGTGAATGTCGACCAGTTTTCCGATTTAAAGGAATCGAGACAGTTTTTTATCGATACCATCCGCCGCTACAAGGAGGAAAAGAAGCGGGGTAAGATTCTCCGTTTTGACGAAACCTCAACCCTCGACGAAAAAAATATCGTGTCGTTTTCCGGAGGCTCGCTCGGAGGAAAAGGGCGGGGTTTGGCCTTTGTTAATACGTTGATTAATAATGTTGATTTTTCGGGTTTGTCGCATCAGATCAATATTATATCTCCCATAACGGTCATTATCGGGACCGATGAGTTTCACGGTTTTATCACCCGGAACAAATTAATGCCCCTGATCCTTGATCCTCATCTTTCGTACGAGGAACTGCGCCGGAATTTTGCCGATGGTTCTCTTTCGCATTCCCTCGAGATGAAGTTGAAGGATTTTGTGACCCAGATCGACAAACCCTTTGCCGTCCGTTCGTCGAGTACCTCCGAGGATTCGCTCACCCAGCCCTTTGCGGGCGTTTTCGATACGTTTATCGTCCCGAATTCGGAATACAACAAGCGTATCGTTTTTGAACGGATCAGCCTGGCCATCAAACTGGTTTATGCATCGGTATATTCCGATAAAGCGAGGAACTACTTCAAGGCCATTCATCATAAAATTGAAGAAGAAAAAATGGCCATTATTCTTCAGGAACTGGTTGGGAGTGCGCATGGCTCCTACTATTACCCGCACATAAGCGGGGTGGCCCAATCGTATAACTATTACCCGGTAGGTCACATGCAGCCCGAAGAAGGTTTTGCCGTAGCCGCTGTCGGCCTGGGAACCTACGTCGTTGATGGGTGGAAATCGTATCGTTTTTCACCCGTTTACCCCCAATTGTCCATGTTCAGTGTGCGGGATCTGCTCAACAGTACCCAGGTGAAATTCTTTGCCCTCGATTGCGAATCGGAGTCGGTCGATTTTTTGAAGGATGGAGAAATGGCTTCTTTGCGCCTGCTCGATATCAGTGAGGCAGAAAAACACGGAACCCTGAACCATTGCGCCTCGGTGTACATCCCCGATAACGACCGGGTTGAACCCGGGCTGTCGAAACCGGGACCCCGTGTGGTTAATTTTGCCAACATATTGCAATATAATTATATACCTCTTGCCGAAACCATTAATGTCTTGCTGAATACCATTAAGGATGCCTTCGGTTCGCCGGTAGAAATTGAATGGGCCGTGGATCTTGAGCGGAAGAAAAACAACCTGCCCTCTTTTTATCTTTTACAAATCAAACCTCTTGTAGGAACACCCCTTAACCAGCAAATCAACATCGACCGTCTGAACCGGTCGGATATGATCCTGCACACCCGTTCCAGTCTGGGGAATGGGCAGATAACCGACCTCACGGATGTCATCTTTGTCGATAACGAGCGGTTCAGTAAATTAAAAACGATGGAGATGGTGAACGAAATTGAATACCTGAATAACCTGATGGTGAATGAGGATCGTTATTATATACTGATCGGACCGGGGAGATGGGGCACCCGCGACCGGTTCATTGGCATCCCGGTGGTTTGGTCCCAAATTTCAAATGCCAAAGTAATTGTCGAAATCAGCCTCGATAATTATCCGCTCGATTCATCACTGGGATCACACTTCTTTCACAATGTCACCTCCATGAATATCGGTTATTTTTCGGTCCAGCACAATGCGCATGCTGATTTTGTCCGTTGGAACGAATTGGAAAAACAGCAAGTGATCAACCGAACACATTTCTTTAAGCACGTTCGTTTTTCCAGTCCATTAAAAATTTTCATGGATGGCATTCACCGCCGTTCTGCCATTTTAACCCGTTTGAACGATGATTAGCCTTGGATTGTTTGATGAACACCGCCTGTCGCTCGAAGGGCTTGGAAAACTTGTCGAAGAGGCGGATGAACTGGAAATCGGTTTTTTGTGCGACAACCGGAACCAGTTGCGTGCGAAAATGAAACTACATCCGGTCAATGTTCTTTTGTTAACCCTTCACGATCTCACGGTTAAAGGGATTAACCTGATCGTTAAACTGGGCATCGAATATCCCCGCACCAAAATTATGGTCATTTCGACCCACGAAAGCGAAGAAATCATCCTGCAAACCATTAAAGCGGGCGCCAAAGGCTATATTGGCCCCGAAGCGGGTTTTAAAGAACTGGTCCAGGCAATATACACCCTTCGCTGCGGTCACGACTATTTCAGCGATTCCATCACGCATCTTCTCTTAAATCGCTACATCAAGAACCTGAAGGAAGATGAAACCGGTACCCCTTCCGGACTGTCATCCTTAAGCACACGGCAGGTCGAAATTGTGAAACTTTGGGGGAACAGCTTTTCCAACCAGGAAATTGCCGATAAGCTCTGTATCAGTGTTCGAACCGTCGAATCGCACAAAAACCACATCATGCAAAAGCTGAACCTGAAAAGCACCGTCGACCTGGTGAAGTTTGGCATTAAGAATAACATCATCGATATTTGATGCCATTTTGCTTCAATTATGCGCTTTTTCTGATGGATCCTACGTAAAACACGTAATTTCCTTTTCACTTTGTGTCAGCCGCTTCAGGAGTATTACTTTTAAGCCGTTTAAAATGGAAAAGAACCGAAGCAGCAAAATGCTTTTGAACTTTTTCGTTCTGCGAAAACAAGTAAATAGTTTAAAACCTTAAAATTATACGATATGGCTGACATTTTTGAAGTGAAAGTGAACGAATTTATGGCAAAAATCATTGCCAAAAATCCCGGAGAGTCGGAATACCATCAGGCTGTTCAGGAAGTGGTCGAATCGCTGATGCCCTTCATCGAAGAAAATCCGAAGTACAAACAGGCAAAAGTCCTCGAACGTATTGCCGAACCCGAACGGGTCATCATGTTTCGCGTGGCCTGGGTCGACGATAAAGGAGAGATCCAGGTGAACCGCGGTTTCCGGATCCAGATGAACAGCGCCATTGGTCCGTACAAGGGTGGTTTGCGTTTTCACCCGACCGTGAATCTTGGAATCCTGAAGTTCCTGGCTTTCGAGCAGGTATTTAAAAACAGCCTCACCACGCTGCCCATGGGCGGTGGCAAAGGGGGTTCCGATTTCGATCCGAAAGGAAAATCGGACAACGAAATCATGCGTTTCTGCCAGGCCTTTATGACCGAACTGCAACGTCATGTGGGGGCCGATACCGATGTGCCTGCCGGCGACATAGGCGTAGGCGGACGTGAAATTGGCTACCTGTACGGACAGTACAAAAAAATCCGGAACGAGTTCACCGGTGTTCTTACCGGGAAAGGACTGGAGTGGGGCGGAAGCCTGATCCGTCCGGAAGCTACCGGTTACGGTTCGGTGTATTTTGCCGAAGAAATGCTGAAAACCCGTGGGCAAAGCCTGAAAGGCAAGGTTTGTACAGTGTCCGGTTCCGGCAACGTCGCTCAGTACACAGTTGAAAAACTCATCCAAATGGGAGCAAAAGCCGTTACCCTTTCCGATTCGTCCGGTTATATTTACGACCCCGCCGGTATCGATAGCGAAAAACTGGCATGGGTAATGAATCTGAAGAATATCCGCAGGGGCCGAATCAGCGAATATGCCGAGAAATTCAACTGCAAATACGTGGAAGGAAAAACCCCGTGGGCCGAAAAATGCGACGCAGCCTTCCCCTCTGCTACCCAGAACGAAATCAACGAAGACGATGCCAAAGTGCTCGTGAAAAACGGTTGCTACGTGGTATCGGAAGGCGCCAACATGCCTTCGACTCCCGAAGCCGTTGAGGTCTTCCTGAAAGCAAAAATCCTGTACGGACCCGGTAAGGCCGCCAATGCCGGTGGCGTATCCACCTCGGGACTTGAAATGACCCAGAACTCGATGCGCCTTCCATGGACACGCGAAGAGGTCGATGCCCGTTTGCACCAGATCATGATCAACATTCACGAAACCTGCGTGAAATACGGCAAAGAAGCCGACGGCACCATCAACTATGTGAAAGGCGCCAATATTGGCGGTTTCATCAAAGTAGCCGATGCCATGCTGGCACAGGGTGTGGTATAATCCATATATCCCCGATACGAAAAAGGCATCCTAATGGGTGCCTTTTTTTGTGAAAGGGGAGTGGGAAAAACGATGGATTATCGAATGTTCACCCATGAATTATCGCAAATATTTTTTCTTTTGTTCCCTGTTGAATTAGGATAAATCCTCAAATCTGTTTAGTTTTCGAAAAGTAAAGAATCATTATACCGACTTCTGGATTATGACGATACCCGCAAAATCCTCCCCCCGGCTCTTATCGCTCGATGCCCTTCGGGGTTTTACCATTGCCGGGATGATCCTGGTGAATGTACCGGGCTCATGGGATCATGTGTATCCACCATTGCGCCATGCTGCTTTTAACGGACTGACACTGGCCGACCTGGTTTTTCCGTTTTTCCTGTTTATCGTGGGAGCTTCCCTTATCCTGGCACTTGGAAAACGACTTGCGCAAAATGTACCAAAGCAGAAGATTCTCGGGAAAATTATTTACCGTACTCTTGTAATCTTTGCCCTTGGCCTTTTCCTGAACGGGATGTCGGCCCAATTTGCATTTCCGTTGCGCGTGGCCGGGGTATTGCAGCGCATTGCCTTATGTTACCTTGCAGGCTCGCTGATGTTTTTATATGCTTCACATACCGTACAGATTGTAATTGGTTTGGTGCTTTTATTCGGCTATTGGATACTCACCATATTCATCCCGGTGCCGGGACATGGTATGGTTTTTACCCCCGAAATGAACTGGACGGCCTGGGTAGACGGGAAAATACTTCCGGGGGCCATGTATTTTAAAACCTGGGACCCCGAGGGCGTGCTCAGTACCTTGCCGGCCATCGTTACGGTTTTGCTGGG
>DAIMEA010000071.1:0-12745 GCA_036725585.1 Prolixibacteraceae bacterium
CGAATTGAAGATACCGACACCGATGCCTTCGAAACGACAACGATCGACCCGGAAGTGGCTTCGAACAATGTTGAGCGCGTCGTCGCAACCGCTGTTGTTCTTGAATGTGACATGATTCATGTCAACATCCGATTCGTAAAAGCAAACCGCGGCCGGAGTGAACCAACCGTCAAACGAAAGATTGCTGATTCCTTCGAAAACGGCATGTTGTACCTTCGATTGATGGGTGGCTTGCAAAATGTTAAAGCCCCGGGCCGAGCGGTCCGACGATCGGATTACGACCGGGGCGGTCGCAGTTCCTTCGATATAAATGGGAGAGTAGGAGACAAAGGTTGCCGAATCGGTTAAATCGATTCGGCAACCCTTTGAAAAGCGTACAAAGTAACCTTCGGGAATAATGATGTGTTGGTCCACCTTCTTTTCTCCCTCGAAAATAATGTCTTTCCCGTTGCAGGTGTAAAAACGGTTTTGTGGAAAAGAAAGGCTTCGCTCTATTTTTTGTCTCGATGAAAGGGCTTCGGGCGCTTTCCAGGGATAGGGTGCCAGCGTAAACGATTTGTTTTGGGCGGGGACCCGAACAATCACTTCGTCGGGCTTAAAGGGGATGGAGATGGACTGAATGGGATCTTCATCCGAAAAGGGGGCAACAACGAACGGTTCGTTTGGTTTTGTGTCTGTAAGGTCCGTGTTTTTACGAATCGCGACAACCTGCACACTGTCCCCGAAAAAGTTTTCCAGTTCCAATCGGAATGCATTCCCCGGATCCATGGGCGAAACATAAGCGTGAACCAAATATTTCATTAGGTTCTCGTTATATTCGTTGTTCAGAGGTCTTCGGCGATAGTGGATTGTTGCCGCATCCTTCCCATACGATTCCGAATTAATTCGTTTTTCCATATCCGGCCAAAGGCTTCGGAACGACTGGGCTTTTTGCAGTATATGAGCCGGGGAATAGGAATATCCGGGAAATTCCTTCCGGATTAATGCTTCATCGGTTCTTAGTTGCTGATCGATTGAGGAAAAGAATGCGTCGATATAGCTTGAATCGCTTAGTTTTTGCCAGTATTTCCTGAGTTCTTCCAAAAAGCGTCGATCCTTCAGGGGTTCGATCTGGATCGAGCTTTCAACGGTTTTCTCGTTATTAATCAGTTCCCAAAGATCACCGGCAAATTTTTTATCGTCCGATTCCATCCATTCTTCGTATCCTCCGTCGAACGTAATGGGTTCGAGCCGGCAAAGTACCGGGTTGTAATAAAACCGGATGTTGTGCCAGGCCAGCCCGTGATAGGCTTTGTTCAGGAGGTTAACCGCAAAAAATCCGGCCAGTTTTTTCACATCGTACATCTCGCTTACCGGGTTTTGGCGAAACTGGATCTGGTGCAGGAGCGAGCGGGCTTCGGCAAATTGTTTCGAAAGAAGGGGATCGCCAAGTACACTGCCGCTATTGAAAGGGGTAATTACCGTTCCTTCGAAAAAAGGGTATCGGTACACATGTTCTTCACTGCTGTTCATCCGGTTAATTTCCCAAAAAAGCGATTCATCGAAGCGAACAATGGGGCCTTCTCTTCGCTTGTTGCTTTCGAGAAGTTGTTTGTCGAAATGCTCTTCCCAGGCATATATACCTTTGCTCTTTCCATTGATCGATAGTGGAATAAAACCATAGCGGGTGGTAAGCAGGTCTTCGGCAAACAGCATTTCGTGCAAAACCCATTCGTGTTGAAAGTTTCGGGCAGCCGGTGTTTGGATGGAGAAGGTCGTCATGTTCCGCCACGCATACCCGTTTTTCAGATTCACCCTGAAGGACCATTTATCGCCCTGAAGGTGATCGAGCCAATCGCCTTTCAGCCGGATTTTGCTCTCGTAAAAGTCGTCATCGGAAAAGATAATCGCAGAAACAAAGTCCTCGTCTTCGGCCAGCAACACGCCGTTCTGGAAGGCTTCGGTGCGTTTTGCCTGGAGTTGGGCTTCGGCTGTTTGATCGTAAAACAATTTGAATGTTTGACCGGTGTCGAACTCGGGGTATTTTTTTTCAGTCCGGCGTTCAATACGGAAATCGTCGACATACGCCGAGTCGCCCTCCTTAAACAGGGCATAGAGTATCATTTCATCCAGTGCCGTTGGGGGTACAAAAATTTCCATCTCCAGCTTTTCCCAACCTTTATCGTTTTGTTCGGTCACCTCCCCGCCAAACTGGTAAAAATCATCACCCGAAGCAATAAGTAAAACGCTTGCATTTTGTGATTTCTTCCATGCCGATATTCGGAAATATTCGTCTCTTTTCAGGTCGCGCATGGTGATGGTAAAACCATACCGATGCCCCGAATCCAGTTTCAGAGAATACGTTCCGGAGAAGGCTTCCTCCATGGTGCGGGCTTCGATATTCCGGAACCGGATGGACGGATTCAGCGAATCGAGCAGAAACATACCGCTCTCGTTGCTTGTCTCGGTAGTGCAAAAGTAATCCCATTCATCAACCAGGAGCGTCATTTTGTCCGAACGACAGGCTGTGATGAAGAGCAACAAAAGGAACCAATAATTGCAACGAAATCGAACCATGATTTTTTTCACTCACGAAAGCGCCAAAAATACCCTTTTTGGATTAATTAGGAAAATCAATTTTGGCAGAATGAGCAGAAGTAGATTCCGAAAAACAGGTGAAAGGGATCATTTCTTTGATCCTTCGAGGAGGGTGCAGTTGGTAACCGGCTTTCGGGAGAATCCCCGGTCGTAGATGACCATAATCGCGATTACCAGCGCAAGGGCAACGAATCCCGGGTAACCGGTAATTCCCGAAGTGATATCATTTCCCCCGGCAATATACATTACGCTAAGCCCGGCCGAAGCATTTAGTGTGCCGTGAAAGATGCTGGCTCCGATCACCGAGTGGGTTTTTATCCGGATATAGAGGAAGAGGGGAGAAAGCAGCATACACCAGATTACCATCATTCCGACCCCGATTACCGGGTGCTGGGGGTAGTTATGGCCCATCAGGATAATGGGGGCGTGCCATATTCCCCAGATTATTCCGATCCGTAATGATGCATCGGCAAAGGTGAGGTGTCGGTACTCTTTCACCAGAAAACCCCTCCAGCCAAGCTCTTCGCCAAAACCGGCAAGGGCATTAATTGTGATTCCGAAAACCAGCATCTGTCCGAGAACAACCCAGAAATAGGGGATGGGAAGCATTTCCATTTGTGCTTTCATCACCTCGATTTGTTCGGGGGTTAACTGGCCGGCCATTCGTTCGGATAACCCACTCATATCGGGGGTGAATGAAATTCCGGGCCAAAGAATATTAACTCCCAGCGAGATAAACGAGATTGCGATCATCCCGGGCCAGGCTGCCAGGTACCACCAGTTGGGCTGAAAGTTGACAGCCAGCGACCTGAGCGATTTCCTTTTCATGATCAGCTTTTCGGTGATCAGCACACTTATCAGAGGCATGAACATGAATAAAACGGCCATGATGGTAAATGGCGTCTTATCTTTATCCGGGAAAAGGAGAATAAAGATACCCGCCAGACCCCAGCTAAGGGCAAATGTCAGTCCCAGGAACCAGTAAAGGGCTTTTGGTGAGGTTGTTTGTTCCATTTCAGTTTCCACTGTTGAATTGGTTCATAAAAATACGAAAGAAACAGGTTGGATTTCTGAAAATCTTTTTTGTGAATCCATAAATTTTGAAGTTAACTCCGCAATGTGCGGAGCAGCAATCTACTCACTCTTTTTCTTTTAACCGGATCGTAATGTTTTTTTAAAAGAAAAACTTTTTCAGCAATATGCCTGCTGCGAGCAAAGCAAAGAGCAGTGCCATCCATCCCAAACCGAAGGGTACAATATGCCCCTGGTTTACGGTCAAACGCCCATCATCGCTTCGGAATTCAATCGTGTAGGGACCCAGACAGTTGTCGTTTCTGTAGGTGCTCAGTACCAAGGAATAGGTGCCAACCGGAAGGGGAATATCCTCCAGTCGGGACAAATAGTCCGAACCCCCGTCGTCGTTCCCGCAAATGTAGGTTTCCCGGGGATGGGTCGGATCAAAATGACAGTACAGCGAAAAGTAGGTGTCTTTAATACCCGGACAGGACGGACCGTATTCCATGACTTCAATGTCAAACGTGCCGGCCTGGGTTACGATAAGTTCAATGATATCGTACGGAACCTGGTCGTGGCCGGGAGAAAGATTTCCCTGGGTAATGCAGGTATTATCGAAGGTTGCCGACCAGTAATCGATCCGGTGAAAGGTCGGGTCGCTGTATGTTAATTCTCCGTGGAAGCTCGTCAGAACCGTACTGGCCGATAAAGGATGATCATGTGTGTTGATGATCTGTTGGATCGTGTTCACCTGCTGCCGGATGGATTCATCCACCGGTATCCCGTTCATTACGTCATACAGGTAATTCTCCAACAGTTCCATGATTTCCTGAGCTTCGGCGGAGGTTAGATCGATTATGGTCTGGTATTCTTCGGCGATTCCCAATGCTTTCATGTGGATGTCCTGGGGAACCTGGGAAAAGGAAAATTTACAGGAAAGCAGTAGAAGAAAAACAACAATTTTTTTCATTGGAATGTGATTTACGGTATTTTTGTTAAAAGTAATAAAAAAACAGGGTTGTCCGGTAGAACATAAAATGAATTAAGGTTTTCGGGCAAAAAAAATAGTTACATTTTTTAATTAATCGATTATGGAAGAATTAGCTGTCGGAACGCGGGTCGACCATCCGCGCTATGGAGAAGGAATCATCAGTCGCTCGCACCTCACAATTTATGAGATTTTTTTTGAGCGGGGCGGAAAAATGGAACTAACCAAGTACAATCCCGATCTGCGGGTGCTGGCCGAGCCCGAAAACAAACCCCGTACCGGATTGACCCTTGCCGAGGTGGAAGAAGCCATTACCTATGTACTCGACAAATACCAGGGCTTATCGAAAATTGTGGAACTGGGCGAACGTTGGAAGGGCGGTACTCTGTTGATGCAGCCGGCAAATCCGGAATTACAGGCAAAAGAGGTCCCCATGGAAACCTTTTTTCACAAAATTGTCATGGTCCGCGACCGGCTCCGGGTATTGGAACAAAACATCAACAGCCACCCAAAACTTAGCGATGAGGAGAAAGTTGATCTGCAACAATACATTACACGAACCTATGGTAGCCTGACCACCTTCAACATTCTTTTTGCCGACAAGGACGATTACTTTGTGGGGCAAAAAGGGAAGTGATGCCCTGCCGGTGGCCGGAAACGATCGTAAGCAGTTCCCTCCTGCTTTTTGGGGCATTATGCGTCGATGATCGTTGGTATAGGGTGTCATTCCGAGGGAAGCGAAGTGACGGGGAATCCCTTCGAATTCGGTGTCATACAGAGGGAAGCGAAGCGACGGGGAATCCCTTCGAACATGGTATCATTGGCAGGGAAGCGAAACGACGAGGGATCCTTTGGTCAAGAGATTTGACGAACGTCGGTTTTCAATTCCCGTTCCATTGGTACAAAAGATTTGACGAACGTCGGTTTTCAATTCTCATTCCGTATCGCTGCATCCGCGATGAACGCCCGGGCCGAAAACAGGCTTAGGAAGGGAAGGAGAAACGATAAAAAGACCATACACCTAAGATGCAAGGATCATGAAACGATTGCTTTTGTTCTTACTCCTGATTGCGCCCTGTCTCGGGCTATTCGGCCAAAACGAATGCCCTTTTCTGCCGGATCAGAAGCTGATCACCCCCGGTGTATTTTATTATCCCGAGCACTGGCCCGGGTCGCAATGGGACCGCGATTTTCGGAACATGGCCTCCATGGGCTTTGAATATGTTCACATGGGGGAGTTTGCATGGGCTTTTCTGGAACCGGAGGAGGGGATTTACGATTTTGAATGGCTCGACAAGGCCATTTCGCATGCGGCAAAGCACGGACTCAAAGTGATGCTGTGCACCCCGACGGCCACAACGCCGGTATGGATAGGCATTCGCTATCCCGAAACCTATCTTGTGGACGCCCATTATCGCCGGGGCGAACATGGCTCCCGGCAGAACAATTCCCTGGCCGATCCGAAATTTAGGGAGTTGGCCGGAAAAATGACCGAAGCCCTTGCCCGGCGCTACGGACGGCATCCGGCTGTTTGGGGCTGGCAGCTCGATAACGAGCCCGAGGCGAAGGAAGATTACAGCCCCTCGTCTCAGGAAGGATTTCGCCGGTGGTTGGCGGATCGTTATCGGACCATCGACCGTTTGAACGAAGCCTGGGGAACCGCTTTCTGGAGCCTGCATTACAACGAATTCGACGAAATCAGTATCCATAACACTGCCTCCATTGTATGGTGGGGGAACAATCCCCATGCCTTGCTCGATTTTAAGCGCTATACTGCCTGGGTACAGGCCGGTTTTCTCGACGAGCAGGCAGCCCTCTTGCGAAAGCACATCGACCCGCGGCAGTTCATTACCACCAACTATGCAGGGCTGCCGGGAAATGCCGATCCCCGACTGACCCGGAACATCGATTTCCCAAGCTTCACGGCATATCCCAACGGGGGAAGCTCCAATCTGGGCGAAATGGGTTTTCGCCTGGGTAATCCCGATCCGCTCATGCTTTGCAACGATTATTACCGACCGATGAAAGGGTGTTATGGCATCCTCGAGATCCAGCCCGGGCAGGTGAACTGGGGAAGCCCCAACCCGTTGCTGCTCCCGGGAACACTTCGCATGTGGCTCTGGCATTGTGTGGGCGCAGGAGCCAAACTGGCGAGTTCCTATCGCTACCGGCAGGTTTTGTATGGGGTGGAACAATACCACGGAGGTATTGTGGAAAACGATGGCATTACCCCCTCGCAGGGCGGAAAGGACTATATGCAGTTCATTCGCGAAGTGAACGAAATTGAAAAGTACACCGATCCACAGGCCCTTCTTCCTCCCGATTACGCGAAAAAGGCCTGCGCGCTTCTTTTCAGCCACGAAAACATGTGGGACCAAAACCGCCAACCCCAGCGCCGCGAATGGAACCTGCTGTCCTTTGCCATGAAATACCAACGGATCATGAAATCCTTTGGCGCCCCTGTCGGCTATATTTCCGAAAACGACGACTTCTCGGAATACCCCCTGCTGATTGTTCCGGCCTACCAGTCGGTCGATGAAGTCCTGATTGAAAAATGGCGAAAATATGCCGAAAACGGCGGCGACCTGGTCATTACCTGCCGAACCGGAGTGAAAAACCGCGACGGTCATTTCTGGGAAGGCGACTGGGCCGAACCGATGGAAGAACTGATTGGAGCGGAAATTGCCGCCTACGATATGCTTCCCGAATCGGCACGGGGGCAAATCGACCTCGGAGGGAGACTGTATTCCTGGCATACCTGGGCCGATATTCTGAATGTTTTTCACGACGACGAGATGACCGGACAATACCGCAACACGTTTTACGACGGGGCTGGAGCCGTCGTGACGAGAAAAATCGGTAAGGGATCCGTTACCTACATTGGGGCAGAAACCGAAAAGAATCAAATGGAAAAGGATCTGCTCCGCACCCTGCTGCAAAACCGGGGCGTTCCGGTACCCGAATACCCCGAAGGCCTGTTCACCTATTGGCGCAACGGGATCCGGATTGCCGTAAATTATGCTTCAACGGCCTTTTCATTTCCGCTTCCCGATAATGCCGTGATCCTGCTGGGCGAGAAAATAATCGAACCCGCAGGGGTTTTGATCTGGAAAGATTCGGACAAATTTCAAAAAAAATAAACAATGCGTTACCTTTCAATATTGTTCATACTCTTCTTGCTGACTTATGCCGGTTTTTCACAAAGCCCATCCAAAGAAACGCTGTCGGGCGATACAGCCCGGTGGACCCTTGAGCGCTGTGTCAATTCCTTTTCTTTTGCCGATACGGTGGGGACAGCAGCGGGTTACCAATACTGGTTTGCCGATAAAAACTTTCTCGACGGACAAACGCTGAAGTTAAGTGTGGTCAAACCCCATGCGGCAACCCATCCTCCTCATGCCCATACCGAAGATGAATTCTTTTTTGTTTTGGAGGGAAAGGCCCGTTTGTTCCTCGCCGGCGATTCGATCGATGTCCTTCCGTACAGCAGTTTTTATTGCCCCTCAGGAATCGAACACGGAATCCGAAATGCCGGTGATTCGGAATTGAAATACCTGGTTATTAAGAAGTACCTGCTAAAAAAAGAAAAGTGAGCATGAAAACAATTCGTTGGGGTATTCTGAGCACGGCAAAAATCGGAACCCTCAAGGTGATTCCTGCCTTGCAGAAAGCGAAGAATAGTGCGGTTGTAGCCATCGCATCCCGTTCGTACCCGAAAGCGGCCGATGAAGCTGCCCGGCTGGGGATTCCCCGTATCTACGGGAGTTACGAAGCCCTGTTGGACGATCCGGAAATTGATGCTGTGTACAACCCGCTTCCGAATCACCTGCACGTTCCCTATACCCTGAAAGCCCTGGCGGCCGGAAAACACGTACTTTGCGAGAAACCCATTGCCCTGACTGCCCCGGAAGCATACATGCTGCTCCGGGAAATCGATCAATATCCGCAACTGAAAGTGATGGAAGCGTTTATGTACCGCTATCATCCCCAGTGGCTACAGGTGAAAGCCTGGGTCGGGGAGGGGGCCATCGGGGGCTTACGCAGCGTTCATACCTTTTTTTCCTATTTCAACAACGACCCGGCGAACATCCGGAACCAGGCCGATATGGGGGGTGGTGCCCTTATGGACATCGGGTGCTACTGCATTTCCTTTCCTCGTTTTCTTTATGGGGCCGAACCGCTGCGCGTTGTAGGCATGATCGACCGCGACCCGCTTCTGCAAACCGACCGGCTCACATCGGGCATGCTCGATTTTGGCGGCGGCCGTCAGGCTACCTTTACCTGCTCCACCCAATTGGCTCCTTTTCAACGAACCTTCCTCTACGGAAGTGCCGGATTCATTGAAGTGGAGATACCCGTGAATGCTCCGCCCGACAGGGAAACACGAATTGTTCTCCATACCGGGCAGGGAACACAAGTCCGGGTTTTTCCTCCTGTTGACCAGTACACCCTGCAGGGCGAACAATTTGCCGAAGCCATCCGGAACAATACCCCCGTTCCCACGCCGCTCAGCGATGCACTGGACAATATGCGGGTGATCGACGCCCTTTTTCAAAGCGCCGAAACCCGGCAATGGATCCAGCATGGGCCGGAAGGAGGAATCCCGGATGCGCCTGAATGGCCCGGATAATTTTTCGACCTTTTTCGGATTTGATTCAAAAAAGAGAAGCAAAATCCCGACAAATCGGAAAATTTTGTGATATTTGTCATGCAAATTTGTTCCAATTGAATCACACACAAATCGAAAAATCATGTATAAAATCCAAAACCTTAACAAGATTGATGAAGAGGGACTTAAGTTATTCCCGGGTCATCTGTATGCGATCGACAGCGAGTTTAGCGATCCCGACGGGATTATTCTTCGGAGCTTCAACATGCTCGACCGGGAATTACCCGCATCGGTAAAGGCTATAGCCCGTGCGGGCGCCGGGTATAACAACATCCCGGTTGATCGCTGTACGGAAAAGGGAATCGTTGTGTTCAACACACCCGGCGCCAATGCCAACGGGGTAAAGGAACTGGTCATTGCCGGGCTCCTGCTCGCTTCGCGCGATATTGCCGCTTCGGTCGAATGGGCGAAAACCCTGGTTGGGAAAGGCGAAGAAGTGCCTGCTCTGGTCGAAAAAGGAAAAGGAAATTTTGGCGGACAGGAAATCCAGAATAAAACACTCGCCGTGATCGGACTGGGTGCCATTGGTGTATTGGTTGCCAATGCTGCCCAGGCGCTGGGAATGCACGTTTTGGGTTTTGACCCCTATCTTTCGGTGAAAGCGGCATTGAAACTGAGCCGCAATGTTGCTATGGCCTCCAGCCTCGAAAGCTTGCTGGCACAGGCCGACTATATTTCGATCAACATACCCCAGACTGCCGAAACAAAAGGCTACATCAACAAGGAACGGATGGCCCACATGAAAGACGGTGTCCGGATTCTGAATTTTGCCCGGGGCGGTCTGGTAAACAATGCCGATATGAAGGAAGCGCTTGAAAACGGAAAAGTAGCCCGCTATGTAACCGACTTCCCCGATGCCCAGGTACTCGAAATGAAAAATGTGATCGCCATTCCCCATCTCGGTGCCTCTACCGCCGAATCGGAAACCAATTGTGCCATTATGGCCGTGGAACAACTCCGCGAATACCTCGAAAACGGGAACATCATCAATTCGGTTAACTTCCCGGCCGCCGAAATGGAACGCACCGGAAGCGCCCGGATCATTGTGGCCAACAAAAACGTTCCCAACATGGTTGGTCAGATAACAACCGTGCTGGCTTCCGAAAATGTGAATATTGCCAACATGCTCAACCGCAACCGGAACGAAATTGCCTACAACATCATCGATATCGACCGGGCCGATGTGTGTCCTTCGGTTTGTGAAAAACTGGAGAAAATCGACGGAGTATTCCTGGTGCGGATGATTCTGTAAATGCGAACAGAAAACCGAATGCATACGATCTGATATTAGGACCGGATTCCGATATATGAATTCCGGTCCTCTTTTATTTTTAACGATCGCAGCATCGAGTATCCCTGACTTTATTCCGGTAACAAGGAAATCCCTGTTACGTGGGCTTGATTGTTTTTTAAAAAGGCAAACGAAAGCTTATCGGCCTTGCAGTCAATGAATTTAACCTTTTTCATTTTCCGGTTGTTCTTAAAAAAGGTATTCCTGAATGTGGTATTTTGAAATGTGGCATTGGTAAAGGTGCAGTTTTCAAAAGTGCAATCGTCCAATGTACCTTCGAAGATTATGTGAACAATATGGGTGTCCATAAATTGGGTATGCTTCCACAGTGTATGGGTAACGGTGTTTTTCACCAAACTACATAATTTTAACGTAGCCCCCGTAAAATCGGCACATGTAAAGTTGCAGTTGTTTATTGAACTTCCGGTAAATTCCGTTTCGCTCAGGGAACAATTAATAAATTGATTGTTCTCCAGATTCGAATTCCGGATCTGACTTTTACGGATGTCGGAGTTTGAGAAGTCACAACGAGCGACATGATTATTTATAAGAAGAAGTCCGGACATTTCCGAACCCACTAACAGACAATTCTGCATATTGGACGAACGAAACTTTTCGTGCAGGTTTTTCAACCTGGAAAAATCACCATCCCTTAAATTCAGCAGGGACATATTCCAGCTTTGTTTTCCTCTTTGTTTTTCGCCTGTCCATTCGGTGGATTGATTTTCCAATGATTCGTTGGTGCTATTTTCGCCAACAAAAGATGGAAACTGCCCGAAAAAATAGTTTAGGTCGGCACCCAGAATTTCAGCCAGGCGATGAAGCGTTGTGATGTCGGGCATGGATTCTCCCCGTTCCCATTTGCCAACGGCCTGATAACTGATAAATAGTTTTTGGGCAAGCGCTGCCTGCGACAAAGGGATTCTCTTTCGTGCTTCGGCAATCTTAAGGCCGATTTTTTTTTCGAACATACGTTCAATTTTAAAAATTTCTGATGCAACAAAGGTATTTTACTGCATTTCGGGAATCAAAAATATTCGATTACTTCTCGTTGCAAAGGCACTACTTTTGGTTGTTTTCGGCAACCCGGAGTTTTAAAAAGATACCGTTCCGGTCTCTTTCGCTTTTCCGGATCCGATTCTGCTTCAAGGAAAAGCATCATAGGAGCTTTACCCGGTTGGCACCCTGTCGGGACGCCGTTTCCTGTTCCCGCATATATTCAGCTCCGGTACCCGGGAGAAAGGGGCACGAAGCATTCAGCCCATTTTTTCTATAATCCCGGGCAACACTGATTTCTTTTCCGAGATTCCGGGTGCAACCGAAAACACCAACAGGGAGGCTCCCCGGGAAAACGGGGGAAGCGCAAATCCGGCCGGCGCATGAGTGCGGGTAAACCTTCTTAATCGCCGATCATTCGTAAGAAATCCGTTTCCGAAAGGATGGGTATGCCCAGTTTTTGTGCCTTTTCGAGTTTGCTCGGTCCCATATTGTCGCCTCCCAGCAGGTAGCTTGTATTTTTCGACAGGGATCCCACATTTTTGCCCCCGTGTTGTTCGATCATGTCTTTGAGTTCTTCGCGCGAATGCTGTTGAAAGGTTCCGGATATGATGATCGACAATCCGGCCAGTTTTTGGGTGGTGCCGGCCCGTTGTTCTTCGGAACGTTCGAACTGCAGCCCGATGGCTTTCATTCGTTTCACGAGTCTCTGGTTTTTATCATCAGCAAACCAGTCGATAAGGCTTTGGGCAATGCGGTCGCCAATTTCGTTTACATCGGTGAGTTGTTCGATGGAGGCGGTCATTATTGCATCGATGTTTGGGAAGGCCCGTGTCAGGATTTTGGCCACGGTTTCGCCCACGTAGCGGATGCCGAGGGCAAAAAGCACGCGCTCGAAGGGGACGGTCTTCGACGCTTCGATTCCGTCGATGATCCTCCGGGCCGATTTTTCGCCCATTCGGTCGAGCACAGCCAGGTCTTCGGCTTTCAATGCGTACAGGTCGGCTGCGTCGCGGATCAGTTCCCGGTTGTACAGAAGCTCTACGGTTTCCTCGCCCATTCCGTCGATGTTCATGGCTTTCCGGCCAATGAAGTGGATGATTTTCCCCTTGATCTGGGGGGGGCATCCGTTTTCGTTCGGGCAATAATGGGCGGCTTCGCCTTCGATGCGGACCAGGGGTGTTCCGCATTCGGGGCAGTTTGTGATAAA
>DAIMEA010000072.1:0-12579 GCA_036725585.1 Prolixibacteraceae bacterium
TGCCGACTTCTTCGTTAACCTGGTCGAGTTTTCGGATTTTTTCCAGAAGAGGCTCAACTTTTTCTTCAGCAACAATACAAAGAACCGCATTGTTGATTTCGGGCCAGGTATGGGTTCCCATGTGGGGTTCGCCCTTTTCGGAACCGCGTCCAAAGATGTCGGTCCACTGGGTATACCCTCTGATTTCCAATCGGTCGAGCATATAATCGACCCGTTCGGTCAATGCCTGGTTATAGGATATGAATACCGCTTTCATTATCTTGATCTTTATTCGTTATTTATCCATAAAAACAAATTTTTTCCGGAGAGCCAGCACCTTATCGCGTTCTCCCTTCCGGGCCATTAAGGCATACACCACAGGTACGATAATCATCGTTATCACGGTCGAAAACAATAAGCCACCAATAACCGAAATACCCATCGGGCTCCATATTTCGGAACCTTCGCCCCTGCTTAAGGCCATGGGCACCATCCCAAGAATGGTCGTAAAAGCGGTCATCAGTACCGGGCGCAACCTCGATTTTCCTGAAAGCACAATGGCTTCGTTCAGGTTGATGCCCCGGTCGCGCATCAGGTTGATATAATCGACCAGCACAATACCGTTTTTCACCACGATCCCTACAAGCAAAACAGCGCCCAGGGCAGCAATAATGCTCAGATTTGTCCCCGTAAAATAGAGGGTGAAAATAACCCCGGGAATAATAAACAGAATGGACACCATGATGATAAACGGCATTTTAAACGATTCGAACTGACTGGCCATCACGATATATACCAACAGAATAGACAACAAGGCCAGGAGGCCAATATCCATAAAAGAATCCTGCATATCCTCATAAGCTCCACCCAGTTCAATGGAAATACCCTGGGGTGTATCCATTTTATCGAGCTCGGTTTGAATTTCAGCGGCAAGTTGTCCCAACGAAACCTGATACGGAACGGCAGAAACCGTAACGATTCGTTGTTTCCGTTTTCGTTCGATATTCGGAGGGGTTTGGGTTTGTTCCACCGAACCCAGCTCTTTCAGGCGGACAAAACTTCCGGTAGGCGTAGCTATTTGAATGTTTTCGAGATCGGTAATGGAATTGCGGGCTTCTTCCTTGAAGCGAACCACCACGTTGTATTCGTCGCCAAACTGCCGGAAACGGGTAGCTGTTAGTCCTTCCACCCGGTTCCGGATGGCACGTGAAACGGTGGCTGTTGTCAGGCCGTGAAGGGCCATTTTTTCCCGATCGAGATTAACGGTCAGCTCGGGTTTGTATTTTTCGCGGCTGATTTTCACTTCCCGTGCCCCGTCAATAGACTGCATCTTCTGTTGAATTTCCTTTGCGAACAGGGTTGTTTCGTCAAAATCGTATCCAAAGATCGACACTTCAACGGTTTGGTCACCGCCCATACCGCCGCCCATGCCTCCCTGGGTCGAAACGGTATAATTTACTACTTCGGGTATTTCGCCCAGATAATTCCGAAATTCTTCGGATATTTCCCAAACCGAGCGTTGCCGGCTTTCGGGCGAAACCAGTTTCACCCGGTAATTAATAATGTGGGAGCCCGACGATTGAAAGATCGAATTGATCCCCCCCCGGTCGTCGGCACCGGCCGAATAGGAATTCAATTCCATTTCCGGAATCGTTCTTTTTACATAATCATCGATTGCCCGGGCAATTTTCGAGGTTTCCTCAAAACGGGTTCCGGTTTGCAATTCAATCGTAGCAGAAATATTGCTGCTGTCCGACTGGGGAATAAATTCGCCCCCGATCCGTCCGGCAAAGAAAAAGGAACTCAGTAAAATGGCCAGCGAAGCCAAAATGACCAACAATTTGTGTTTCAGGGCCCAGGTAAGGGACCGCCCGTAAAACTGGTCGAGTTTATCGAGCAAAACCCGGAATGTTCGATCCCAGCTCACGATGCTTTGTTTTTCTTTTTTGGGCCTCAGGCGGAGCAGTTTCGAACTCAACATGGGTGTTAAGGTAATGGCAGCCAAGGTGGAGGTTACCACGGTAATGGTGACAACCCAACCCAATTGCCGGAACAAAACACCCGTCATACCCGAAACCAGGGTCAGCGGGAAAAATACGGCCACAACCGTAAGCGTGGTTATGATAACGGCGAGCCACACCTCGTTGGTGGCATAAATGGCGGCTTCGCGTGGGTTACTGCCCCGTTCGATATGTTTTGTTATGTTTTCGAGCACCACAATGGCATCGTCGACCACCATTCCGATCGCAATGGAGAGCGACGACAAGGAAATGATATTGATCGAGTTACCAGTCAGGTAGAGATAGATAAATGCGACAATCAGGGCGATGGGGATGGTTAAGACAATGATGAACGTTGCCCTCCAGCGCCCCAGAAAAACCAACACGACCAGGGTTACAAATATCAGTGCATACAAAAGGGTTTCCGACAGGTTCTTAATTGAATTGTTAATAAATTCGGAGGAATCATAAATGGTACCGATCTGGATATCTTTGGGTAGATCTTTCCGGATTTCATCGATGGCTTTGTTCACCTCTTTCGCAATTCGGACGGTGTTTCCTCCCGATTGTTTCATGATGAACATCCGGGCACCTTTTTTACCGTTAATGATTTCTTCGATGTTCATTTCCCGGGCCCCATCCTTAATTTCGGCAACGTCTCTCAGATAAACCGGTGTACTGTTGTAGTTTCCGACCACCAGGCTATTGAGCTCGTAACTATCTTCAAATTCACCTTCTACCCGTAAAGGATAGGCCAGCTTGCCCATTTCGATGTTTCCCGAGGGCAGGTTGATGTTTTCGAGCATCAGGGCATTCCCGATCTGTTCGACGGTCATGCTGTAGGCTTCAAGCCGCAAGGGGTCGACTTCGACCAGTATTTCCCGTTCGATATCACCGGAAAGGCCGATGGATCCAACCCCGTCGATTTTATTCAGGGGATTGACCAGTTTTTCGTCGAGGATTTTTTCGAGGCCTTCGAGGCTTTCGTCGGCGGTAATCGAAAAGAACATGATGGGCATCATGCTCGAATTGAATTTGTAAATGGTCGGATCCTCGGCATCCTCGGGCAAAAAGCGGCTGATGAAGGCTAAGGCATCGCGGATATCGTTCGCCGCCTCATCGAGGTCGGTCTCCCATTCAAATTCAACAAAGACCAGCGACAGGTTATCTCGTGAAATGGAGGTTACCTCCTTCATATCGCTGACAGAAGAGAGGGCATCTTCGACAGGTTTCGTGATGTTGGTTTCGATATCGGCCGCATTAGCCCCGTCGTATTGGGTCATGATGGTGATGGCCGGCAGCTCCATGTCCGGGTAAAGGTCGACAGGGATCTGAACAAACGAAAAGATCCCGAAAACGATGACCGCAACAAAAATCAGCGCCGTAGTAATCGGTTTTCTGACCGCACTTTTGTATATACTCATTGTTTTTCTTTTTTGAATTTATTCGCTTACGCTAACCTTAACCCCGTCCATCAAAATCGCCTGCCCGGCAACAATGAGCTGATCGCCAACAGCCAAACGGTCGGAAATCACTTCCAGTTTATCGTTGAAACGGTTTCCAAGGCTTACCGCAACGCGTTCGGCAATGCCCTCCCGGTTAACAAATACGTAGCGATTATTGGTTCCTTCCTGTTGCAAAACGGCAATTGCCGGAACAACAATGGCTTTAGATTCGCCCAGTTTCAGTGTTGTTCGGGCATACATTCCCGGACGCAATTTGCGGCTTCCGTTCTCAACTTTCACTTCTACTTTGAAGGTACGGGTCAGGGGATCGATGGTAGGATAAATACGTTCGATCCGGGCCGCAAAGTGTTCGTCGGGGTAGATATCCGAAACCACATCGATGGTGCTTCCCATCCTGATTTCCGGATAATATTTTTCCGAAACACTGATGAGCGCTTTCAGGGGATCGATCTGCTGCAAGGTCAGAATGGCTGCTTTCCCGGCCTGGGTGCTGGGAGCGCCCGAATACAGCTCACCGTTTTCGAAAAAGCGGCCGGTGATTACTCCGTTATAGGGAGCAAGCAGGCGGGTATTTTCTTCCAGGTAATCGACGTTGGTTTGCGTTACGTCTAACTGGGTTTTTACCTGATCAAACTGTTGGGCCGAAATGCTGTTGCTTTCCCGCAACGCCTTCATACGCTCAAAATCGACCTTGAGTTGTGCCAATTGAATTTTTGCCTGGTTCAGCTGGGTTTGGTCCATTTTAGCGAGCAAATCGCCCTTTTTCACCCGGTCGCCAACTTCGACGTATATTGCATCGACCCTGCCGGGTGAAGCCGGCGCCATGTATACTTCTTCCCAGGGAAGCAAGTTGGCAGTATAGGCGACAACCCGGTCAACAGCCTCTTCCTGAAGAAGCTGAACTTTAACCGGATAAATTTTTTCGGCCTGAACGGTATCGGAGGCCTCGATCAGCATTTGCTTCTGCTTTTCCATTTTATTGATCGTAATGGTCAGCCGATCGATCTTTTTCTGCCGTGCTTCGGGGGTATCGGTATTTCCGCAGGCCACCAGCAACAGTGCGAGGGTTGAAATTGTCAAAATGTGTTTCATTTCTATTTTTTTTATAATTGATTGTATAATTTATCGAGCGACAGTTTGGCTTGCAACAGACTCATCATCGATTGAATAAGGCTAGTTTCAGCTTGTAAATAATTGGAATTGGCCTGGGTCAGGTCGAGGCTCGATACCAAACCCTGATCGAATTTGTTCGATATGTTTTGAAAAGCCCTTTTGGCCACTTCAACATTCTCGCTTTGTGCCCGGTAGTTTTCCAGGGCGGTTTGCAGATCGAGCCGCAACTGCTGCTCCTGCATGACCAGCTGATTTTCGACAAGTTCCCTGTTCAGGCGGGCCTGATCGTACTGAATTTTGGCCTGCTCAAGCTTGTGTTTCCGGCTTCCGCTGGAGAATACCGGAATGCTCATGGTGAGCCCGGCAAGGTGGTTCGGGTTCATATCGAAGCCCGAGCGCATAATTTTGTAATTGTAGGAATAGAAGCCGGTGAGCGTAGGTGAATAGGCCCATCGTTCCATATCGACCATTTTCTCTGAAATGGCTTCCTGTGTGCCGGTCATTTGGTAGAGTACATTGTTCTCAATCTGAAAATCAGGAAGATTGTTAAAGTCATTTACCGGTGCAAGGAAGGCAAACAAATCGTCGGTCAGTTCAATAGGGGTGCCCGGTTCGGCGCCCAGTTGAAAGCGCAAAAGACTGTAACTCATATCGAGCGCCCGTTTCATCGATCGTTCGGTGTTTTCGAGCATGCTCACCTGGATGCTGATTTGGTCGACATCGGTTTGTTCGGCCACTCCAGCCTCGTACATCCGGCGGGTATGCTCCCGGATGGCTTGCAGATTTTCAATATTTTTACGGAAAACATCCAGACTTTGCCGGGTAACCAAGGCCATATAATAGCCCGAAGCAATGGATTCCTTTACATCCAGTATGGAATTGTCGAGCCCCTGTTCGGCAATTTTTTTGGCCAGTCGGGCCGCTTTTATGCCCACCCAATACTGACCGCTGAACAACAACTGGCCCACTTGCACCTTCGCCGAGGACTGGTCGGTGAGAGGGATGGAATTCGATCCCGATTCATTGATCAAATCCTGTACTTTTGTTTCGATGTAGGAACTGGCCAGGATGGTCTGCGGGTTCGCACCCGGGAACTGGCCCATGGCATCCATAAAAATCCCGGTGTATTGTTCCTCGGTAATTCCCGTTCCCCCTCCTCCGCCGAAATTGAATTGCAGTTCGTAGTTGAAATAGGTCATGTAGTCGAGGGAGGCATCGACCTGGGGCAAGCCCTGGGCAATGGTTCCTTTGACCTGACGGTCGGAATAGGCAACATTTAACCGGGCATTTTTCAGGCTCAGGTTGTGTTCCAGTGCATAATCGTTCGCTTCGTGTAAGGAAAGGCGTAAGGGCTCCTGGGCTGTAACCGACAAGCCCATTAGGAGTAAAATAAATACGATACGTGTTTGATGTTTCATAAAACTTTATTTTTTCTTTAAGTTTTCAACTTTGGTTTCGAACAAAGCAATCAGGCTTCTCCCCTTTTCGGTACAAATTCCTTTTAAATAAGGGAAGAAAACAGAATACCAAATCCGGGAATGATCAAAATTTCGTTCTTCAATCTTTTGAAAAAAGTCGAAGGCATGATGAATAAAGAGGTTCGCAATGTCGATGTCGAGATCGGGCAGAAAAATTCCCTCATCGATACCCCTCTTCAGGATCATGAACGTAATTTCGTAATTGCGTACTTCACCGGCGCCCATTACCTCACGAAATACGATGGGGTGGTATTTTTTGATATCGGAAAAAAAACAAGGATGGACCTTTCGCACCGATTGTTCGTTGTATTCACCAAATCCGAACAGGGCTTCAATGACATTATCGGCCCGTGCCATAATTTCAAATGCCCTTTTTTTGTGTTCAATAATGGCTTCGCGCAAAAACAGACCAACCAGTTCATTTTTATCTTTAAAATTCTCATAAATAGTGCGTTTCGAAATACCCATCGCCTGGGCGATCATGTCCATGGTTACCTGACGGATCCCCTTTTCCACAAATAGTTTTCCGGCCTCATTAATGATTCGTTCGTGTAATTCCATTTTCAAAACAATTGGTCTGCAAAAGTAGAAAACTATTACAACAAACAAAGTTTTAAAAAGTTTTATTCCGATCGTATGATGGAATTTCGGCGAATCGTCCCTCTGAACCGGTGAACAAAACCGGAAGGAGTTTGGCAAATTCATAAGAAAATTGTGTCCCGAGCATTCGTCTGTCTCCGATCCCCGCCCCGGTGTTTCTATTCTTGTGCATTGATTTTAAAACACTTTTACCAACATGCTTCACAAATGAAACTCGATGCTTGAATTATGAATAAGGGTTGTGGTTAAAAAATCTAGTTTTGGATGTTTTGTTTTACGAATTATTCAACGAAATCTATTTTAACAAAAACCTGAATTTATGAAAGAAAAGCATTTCTCTGATTTCCTTTTGGGGAAAGCTGCTTTGTTACTGACATTTATGTTGACGGTGATCCTGATGACACCCAACAGTTTTGCAGGCAACAGCATGCAGCAAGGTAAAAAAATGGTAACGGGCACCGTCACCGATGCCAAAACCAACGTTCCGCTTCCCGCTTTAACGGTACTGATTAAAGGAACAACCATCGGTTCGGTAACCGACCTGGATGGAAAATACTCAATTTTAGCCTCCGATCGCGACATTTTGGTATTCAGTTTTATTGGCTACCGGGAAAAAGAAGTTGCCGTGGGTGATCAAAGCATGATCAATGTTTCACTCGAAGAAGATATCTACGGTTTGGACGAAGTTATTGTTACCGGTTATGGCGTCCAGAAGAAAAGCGATTTAACCGGGGCAGTCTCGTCGGTAAGCAGCGAACGCCTGACGAATCTTCCCTTGCCCAATCTGGAACAAGCTTTACAGGGGCAGGCAGCCGGTGTGAACATTACGTCCAAATCGGGGCGTCCGGGCGAAGGGGTTACCATTCAGATTCGCGGGATCAGCTCCATTAACGGCACGGAACCTCTTGTGATCATTGACGGGGTCGCCGGGGATCTGAACCTTTTAAATCCCAGCGATATCGAATCTATTGAAGTACTGAAGGATGCCTCCTCGTCTGCCATTTACGGAGCAACCGGCGGTAACGGGGTTATCCTGGTTACCACCAAATTGGGAAAAACAGGCAAAATTAGAACCACATTAAATGCCTACCGGGGGGTCGAAAGCGCCATCAATATGATCGAAATGATGAACTCACAGGAATGGATGGCCGTAAATGAAGAAATTGAATGGGAAAACTCACGGAAAAAAACCTGGAATGAAGCGCTCAACACGGAGCCCGATACCCTACCTACGTATAACTGGCAGGATTTCATTTTTAAACCGGCACTGATGCAGAACTACGATATGTCGGTATCCGGGGGAAATGAGTTCTCAAACATTCTTTTCAGCGCCAGCTACAACGACCAGGAAGGGATTATCCGAAAGACCAATTATCAGCGACTTACCTTACGCTTGAATGCCGAACAAAAACTTTCCAACCGGATAACCTTCGATCAGAAAATATCGTTTGTCAATACAAAGGGTGAAGGACTCGACGAGTGGAAATGGCATCATTACTACTGGAACCCCATCAATTCAACCCTTCAGATGGACCCCAGCATTCCCGAATACGATGAAAACGGACAATGGACCATATCCAATTTCAGCACAGTACACCCATCCGTTAAGCTCGATGTGGTGGATAAGGTTAACCAACAAAACCACTTTGAAGGCAATTTCGGGTTGAAAATCAATATTCTCAAAGGACTTGATTTCACAAGCCGCTTCACCGGGAAACTGGGCTTTGGCGATGTAAAACAATACACCTCCATCTATTATGCCTCACCTACCGACAACAATCCCAAGGATGAGTTATACATGAACATGGACCGGAGCTTGTCGTATACGGCCCAAAACATGTTGAATTATCAGGTCACCATTGCCCGAAACCACAACTTGTCGTTAATGGTGGGTATGGAAGCCAATAAATGGTGGGGGTATAATATCGAAGGTACCCGGCTCGACATGTCGAGTTCCGATCCATGGATGCTCTATTTCACAAAATCGACCAACAGTTCCGATGACATCCAAAATGTAGACGGAACCGGTTATATCGGGGCAACACAGGCCTATTTCGGCCGGTTAAACTACGATTTCATGGGGAAATATCTTTTAACGATTAATGTACGCCGTGATGGTTCAAGCAGTTTCGGCCCCCGTTTTCGCTGGGGTACGTTCCCTTCGTTCTCGGTTGGATGGAAATTCACTGAAGAAGAATTCATGAAAAACGTGAGCGCCATTAGTTTTGGTAAACTGCGTTTTGGTTACGGACAAACCGGGGCAAATGCCCGTACAGGATTCCCGTATCTGTCGCAGGTTGTTTCGTCACCTAAATTCAGATATTCCGTCGACAATGTGACTACGCAGGTCGGAACCGGTCCTTTCCAGATAGCCAATACCGAAATCCACTGGGAATCGGTCAACATGTCCAACCTAGGTCTGGATCTTTCTTTGTTCGACAACCGGCTCTCGATTACAGCCGATGTGTTCGACAAAGTGAACGAAGGTATGCTGATGCTTCAGGAAGTTTCGCGTATTGCCGGAACATTTAACGGAAGTTATCCCGAAGTCAATGTGGGAAGTCTTCGCAACATGGGCTATGAAATAACCATTACGGGCCGTAAAAGCGAAGGGGAACTGAAAGGATCGATCGACCTGAATTTCTCCGGGGTTCGCAACGAAGTAATCAGCCTTGCCGAAGATTCCTTGTTACGCGGTGGCGTTCATGTTCTTAGCCCAACCAACCTGACCTGCATCGGACAACCCGTAGCCCAGTTTTATGGATTCCAAACCGACGGGCTTTTCCGGGAAACCGACCCCACAGAAGTGATCAAAAACAAAACCTACATCACCAACCAGCCCTATCAGTTGCTTGAGGACGGGAGTAAAAAATACGCCCAGCCCAAAGCCGTTCCGGGCGACGTACGAATAAAAGATGTAAATAACGATGGCAAAATCAGCGATGACGATAAGGTTAATCTGGGCAGTCCGCTTCCCATACTTGTTTACGGCTTTAATATCAATCTTGAATACAAAGGCTTCGACCTTTCCGCATTCTTTAACGGTACCGTTGGCAATAAAATTTTAAACGGTATCAAACAGTATACCTATTACCACCAGGGATATGTAAACCGCGCAAAGGCTTTTAACGACCGTTATGTCGAGAAAGACATCTATGCCTGGGTAGGCGACACGGGTGATTCCATGCTGGTTGTCCAACAGAACCTGGATACCGATATGCCCCGGTTCAATTCGGAAAACTACAATAAAGTGACCGACTTTTTCATCGAGGATGGTTCCTATTTCCGTCTGAAGAACCTGGTAATCGGGTACACCCTTCCCAAAACGATTACTTCTGTTGTGGGAATTGAAAAACTGAGGATCTATGGCGGCGCTAAAAATCTCTTTACGTTGACCAAATATACCGGACTCGATCCCGAGGTTACCGGTATCACGCCCGGGGGTAATTCAACGTCGATCCTTGAATCGGGTGTCGATCTGGGGGTTTATCCCTTAACAAGGATGTTCTATTTTGGTGTAAACATTGCATTTTAATCGTTTACTTGAAGCGTAAAACTATTTAAAAATCAAAGTATGAAAAACAAGATTTATATATTCCTATTCTTACTGCTTTCCGCTTCATTATGGAACAGTTGCAGTGAAGATTTTCTCGAATTGAAACCCATAGCCGCTGAAAATGAGGCAGCCTTTTATCAAACCATGGCCCATGCCGACCAGGCCATCATCGCCTGCTATTCACAGTTCAATAATGTAGCCGCATGGGATCGCGATCTTATGATGTATTTCGGAGATGTGTGTTCCGATGATTTCGAAGCCGGGGGCGATTTTGTAAATGAGGTTCCCCAGGCCGAACAATTAAGTTACCTGGACTGGGATCCTACGGATGGGGTTTACGATAATGTATATGGCACACTTTACAGAGCCATAAACTTCTGTAATATTGCCCTAGAGAAATTACCCTCTATTGAAGAAACGGACCCGGATGCCGATGTTGCCCAATTGAATATCCGAATTGCCGAAGCTAAATTCCTCCGGGCATTGAATCATTTTTACCTTACCATTGTTTTTGGTGAAGTACCTCTGGTTGACCATGTCTTAGGGCCTACGGAATACAAAATGGGACGGGCTCCGCTCAGGGATATTTACGACCTGATCGAAAAAGACTGCAAAGATGCCATGGCCGTTTTGCCCGAAAGGGGAAGCTGGAATGGCGAGGAAGGACGGGCAACCAAAGGAGCTGCAAAGGCTTTACTCGCCCGGTTGTACCTCTATGAGTCATCCTATGCCAAATATTATGGTGGTTCCGATCCTCGTTTTGCCAATCTGAACGAACGCTGGGGCGATGCTTTGAAATATGCCGAGGAAGTAATCAGCTCAGGAAAATACAAACTGGTAGGTATCGACGGAGAAACCTATCCAACATGGAGAGGCCCCGAAACCAACGGATTCCGTTATATTTTTACATCCGAAGGCGACTACAGCCCGGAAACCGTTTTTGAAATCACCTGTATCCAGGAAGGACTTGGATATGAAGAAGCCCGCGGACATTCGCTTTCAAACTGGTCGACTGCCCGCTATTACATCGATGAAGGTGGCGTAAACCGTGCAACCTCCTACTGGGGGCTTGGACTGCCCCATCCCGATTTGAAAGCCGCATACGATGACGGAGATGCCCGCCTGCGAACCACAATGGCTTTTGAAGGAAGCGGCGACGAATGGATTGAAATCAAAGGAGGTCTGCGCTACCCGATTTCGTACAACAACAGCGTAACGAAAACCTATCAAAGAAAATGGGAATCATCGGCAGCTGAATTTGCCGATGTAAAAAAGGACTGGAATACCGCTCCGGCAAATATTAAACTCATTCGTTATGCCGATGTTTATCTTATCGCTGCCGAAGCAGCCCTGATGTCGGGGAACAGTGCCAAAGCGCTCGAATACGTCAACAAGGTTCGCGAACGCGCACGTAATTGTGGCACATCGGGACAACCGGCCGCTTTGACCTCGGTCAGCATGGAAGACATTATGCACGAACGTCGCCTTGAATTTGCCGGCGAAGGACATCGCTTCTTCGATATCGTCCGCTGGAACAAGGCCTACGATCTGCTGAACAAACCTACATACAGTGACTTTGGGAACCGGCAATTCGTACGGGGCGAAAACGAATTCCAACCCCTTCCCCAAAGAGAAATCGACCTGAGCGGAGGAGCACTTCAACAATATACTGCCTTTTAGGCCGTTCGCTTTTTTCTGTTTATTGAGTTTCTTTTCTAATGAGGGGCAACCTGCCAGGGTTGCCCTCATTTTTTATTATTGAGTTCCGTCAGCTAAAGCTGACGGCAATTAATATTCTTTGTTCACCAGTCCCCTGAACAATACTATTTTTTCCTATATTTACACGTAAACTTATGTAAACAACCCGAAAAAACCATGACTGAATACTTTGCCGACCTGCATTGTCACTCCACGCTCTTTTGTTACAACCGGCTTTACCCGAATACCTGGTTCGAACGTTATTTTCCGATTTTCCCGGCACAGGGCGATTTTGCCCAACTTGCACGGGGAAAGGTACGGGTTGTGATGGTATCGCTCTATCCCATCGAACAGGGCTTCGTTACCGCCAAACCCTTGGGCCTGGGAACCGGGAACCTGACCGATTTTCTGGCCAAAGTGGTTGTTGATATCCCCAAAAGCCGTGCCGATGAAATCCAACTTTACGACCACGATTATTTTGACGACCTGATGAAGGAACTCGACTTCCTGAATCAGTCGGCCTACCCGGTTACCCGGAGGGTATACCAAAATCCCTACCGTAGAAAACGATACAATTACCGGATTGTTAAGGATTACAACTCGTTAAAAGCCCTGTTGGAAATCGACGACAATTACCGTCCGGGAAATGCCTGCGACCAGAACATTGCCGTGATTCTGACCATGGAGGG
>DAIMEA010000073.1:0-12441 GCA_036725585.1 Prolixibacteraceae bacterium
ATCCCGATGTACATCGGGAGAACTCGCTTGATTCGTCATTCTCATGTCTGATTGTAGAATCATGCTCGTTTCATCTTGTTCATTATTTTACAAAATATATGTTTGTTTTTTAGAATGTGACATTGACACCCACGTTGTACATTTTCGGCTGTGGGTAGCTGCCCCCGTCAACACCGAAATAAGTCGGGTCGTTCCCGCCCAGCTCCGGATCCAGTCCCGAATACTGGGTTAAGGTAATAAGGTTCCTTCCGCCAACATACACTCTGAGGCGTTCCACCCCGAAGCTCCGGGTAAACGTTTGGGGCAAGGTATAGCCCAGCTGCATGGATTTTAGCCGGACATACGAACCGTCTTCGACATACCAGTCGCTCATGCGGTAGTTGTCGTTGGTTGAACCATAAAGCCTGAACTGATCCGAAGTGGTGTTACCCGGATCGATCACATTTCCATCGGCATCAACAACCGGTGCCCGATAAGCATTCAGCGCATCTTTTGTCCAGTTGTTTAAACCAGTTGAGTTGTACCAACCTGATTTACTTGCATTAAAAATATCGTTGCCATAACTGCCCTGGAAAAAGCAATTCAAATCGAATCCTCTGTATTCCAGGTTCAGGGTAAAGCCAAACGTGAAGTCGGGATTTGGATTACCGATCACCACTTTATCATCGACATTCAGGATGGTATCGCCGGTAATATCAACAAAGCGCTGGTCGCCGGGTTTGGCGCTGTTTTGCGCATACATCCTGTTGCCCTTGCTGTCGACCCTGTACGGGATGTATTCTTTCCAGGCAGCCCGATCTTTTCCATTTTCAACAATCATTTCAACATCTTCGGGGCGGAACAAGCCCTCGGTTTTGTAGCCCCAGAAGGCCCCGGGTGCATCTCCGTTCCTGATGATCGATTTTGGATTTGAGTCCCAGTCGGGTAGCGTAAACGTGTCGGTCAGGTTGTACAATTTGCTTTCTATAGAGGTAAAATTGAAATCGATCGAATAGTGTAGTTCGCCCACTTTGTCTTTGTAAACAGCAGCAAATTCGAACCCTTTGTTCGACAAGCTTCCGATATGATCGGTATATTTTCCATCGGAACCCGAAAAACCATACCGGCCCACAACCAGGGGCAAGGCCAGGGACTGCAACATGCCGGAGGTGTTTTTATCGAAATAATCGGCAGTAACCGACAGCTTGTTATCAAAGAAACTAAGGTCGATCCCATAATTATACGTGGTAATGGTTTCCCAGTGCAATTCCTGGTTTCCAGGGGCAAGGGCAATGCCTCCCGGTGTTCCTGCTCCACCGAAGGGGTAGCCATTCAACGCGCTAACCCCAACCAGTGAGTAGAATTTATTCCCGGGTATCCCGTCGTTTCCGGTTTTCCCCCATCCAAAACGGATTTTTCCAAAACTCAAGAAGGTCAGATTTTCTTTAACAATATCGAGCTCACTGAACTTAAAACCGGTTGAAAAGGCCGGGAAAAGACCAAATCGGTAAGCAGGTGCGAAGTTGGTTGATCCATCGTAGCGAAGGGAAAACTGAGCCAGGAACATATTATTATACTGGTAATTGACCCTGCCAAAATAAGCATATCCCGAACCATGGCTGTAGCCTCCGCCGGCTTTGTAGTAGGTTGATCCCGATTGCCGGAGCGTTGCATCAATGTATTGGTATTCGGGGGTTACACCATTCTTCAATAACGAATCGGCACTCCCACTCAAGGTTTTTCCCAAATATTCGCTGGCTTCAAAACCCGCCATGATGTCGATATCATGCTTTTCAAACAAGGTTGTTTTGTAATTGAACACATGCTGCCAGTTCCATGAGAAATTTCGGTTCAATGTACGGGAAACCTGAACAACAGAATTGTTCTGTGTTGACGTGATGTAATAGTACGGTATGAAATTATCATTCTCGTAGAAATTGATATCGAAACCAAAATTATTGGTATATGTAAGCCCTTTCAATAGTTGAATATTGGCAAAAAGGTTTCCGGCCATTCGGTACGTACCGCTTTGGTTATTATCGTAATAAATGCCTGCAACCGGGTTGCCGGCGCCGGTGCCAAACAAGGGTTGTGCCCAGCCTCCCCAACCAATGTTTTTATCTTTAATTTGTTGGGCCGTTAAAGTTGAAGAGGTATCACGCACATAGCTTATCGGGCTCTGGTTGATGGCCCCCATGGGCGATCCCCATCCATCATTCCCCCGGTTGCGCGTAACGGCAAGGGAAATGTTCTCGCCCACCTTTAACCATTTTGCTATATCGTAGGTTGTATTGACCCGAATATTGTAGCGTTTGTATTCGGTCTTCTTCACAACCCCCTCCTGGTTTAGATACCCAATGCTGAAAAGGGATGTAGAATTTTCCGTGCCGGAAGAAACCGATAATGTGTAATCTTCCATGATGGCATTTTGCGAAATTTCGTTCCACCAGTTGGTCGAGGGCAAGGAATCGGGGTTGGCTGTAATCCGCGTTTTTTTTGTGGTTTCGAGCGAATTGTATATCTGGATGAATTCTTTGGTATCGCACATTTCAACCCTGATATCGTTTGTTTGGATGCCCCGGTACATCGACAATTCAACTTTGGGTTTTTGATTTTTGGAACCCTGCCTTGTCGAAACCAAAATCACACCATTTCCTCCCGACGAGCCGTAGATGGCCTGGGATGAAGCGTCTTTCAACACTTCGATGCTTTCGATATCGTTTGGGTTGATCGAGTTAATGTCGCCGGGTATTCCGTCGATTATGTAAATCGGACCGGCAACTCCGCTCCACTCGTCTCTTTTGGTAATGGTATTGATACCGCGAACCCGGACGGTGATACCCGCACCCGGCATGCCCGAACTTTGGAAAACCTGCACGCCCGCCGCTTTTCCCTGTAAAGCCTGTACCGCGCCGACACTCGACGATTTAGACAATTGTTCGCCCGATACCGTAGCAACAGCGCCGGTCAGGTCGCTCTTTTTCTGGATACCATAACCCACAACAACGATGTTGTCCAGTTCAGAAGTCATTTCTTTCAAAACAACCTTCAGGGGCTGTGAACCATCTGCCCGTACCTCCTGGGTAATATACCCAACAAAAGAGACGATGAGCACACGATTTTCCGAAGGCACTTTCAATGTAAAACGTCCCTCAGTATCGGAAACCGTACCGGTTGTTGTTCCTTTAATGGCAATATTAGCACCGGGTATGGGTGCATTCGATTCATCGGTGATTATACCCTGCACCAACTGCTCTTGTGCATAAGCGATACTTACAAGCAAAAGCAGTAGAAGAGCAAGCGACATTCTTCTCAAAAAATGCCTCTTTGGTTTCTTTTCATGATTCTTTGATTTCATAACATTAGGTTTATTTGTTAGTCGTATTTTACTTTATTTCAATGAACTCCGGTTCATACGGGTTAATGGCGACGTTAGCTGTATAATCTTTGTTGTTGAGGATACTGCGTGATGGATGGTTCATTTTGATTTCCTTTGTTTCGCCTGTTGTGTTGAGGTAGAGGAAATGCTTCTCATCGATTTGCCGTGCCATTACGCCCGATGGTACTTCGGGACCTTTCCTGATCCCCAGCTCGTTGATCAGCTCATCCACAACAGCTCCCAGTACATTGCCGTTGGCAGGCAAACCCACATAAATGGCCTGCCCTTTTCCATACTTGTTGATGGTCATGATCGGGTAATCTTTGTCCAGACTGGTTAGTTTTCCAATCACCTCTGCACCTTTGGGATGGATAATATCGAATCGGACCGATTCTACATCGCCCGCTTTACCTTTGTATATGAACTCCAGCTTTTTGCCAGTGTATCCTTTTTTTGAAATCTGGTTGATGGCTTCGCTTTCTTCAAATCCGGAAACTCGAATGCCAAACACATCGCTCAGCATACCGGGGAGCGTACTCCTGAAGACCTGTCCGGTGGTATCGACCATGGCCGAGTTGGTGGTCATGATTACCGTGCCGCCGTTTTGAACGTACTCGCGTATTTTTTGCGCCGTTGTTTCATCCATTACTGTTACACCGGGTACAAACACAAGTTTGTAGTTGAGGTCGCTTTGCGTAATTTCCAATATCTTGCAGTCCATGTTGTGCCAGAAGAACATGTCCCAGCAGGCTTGTACCTGGTTTTCGTGCTGAACGGGAAAAGCGCCGCTGGCCATCTGGCTGGGGAACGAAAATGCCAGGCCCACTTCGGCTTTTGGCTTGTACGGGAAATATTTTTCGATCTTTTTGAATTCGGTGGCGATTTGCTTGTACTCATCGTATTTCCGGTTGGGGAGCCCGTCCCAGTCGATCATGCCCTGCAAATACTGTTCTTCGCCGGCCCACATGCTTTGCCAGGTCCAGCCGCATATCATCTGGTTGCCGTACATCAGGGTAACATAAGCCGATTTTCGTATCGAATTGGGCACCGAGGCCATGGTGTTAAATTCGTTACACCAGAATGGATTGTCGCTTTCGAACTGGATCCGCTGTATCCCAAAGGCCGCGTTCATGTCGCCCCAGATGGTGGTAAGCGAATTACCCGGATAAAAGCCACAGCCCTGGCGGGTCATTTTGCCCGAATAGGCAATTTGGGAATAGTCGAAGTATTTCATCCAACTGTAGTACCAGGCATTCGTGTTGGTTAAAACACCAGGGGCGTTCGTGTTTACTACATCGAGCACTTTAAACAGGATGTCGTTGACTTCGTCGGAAACAAAGCGGCGAAAATCGAGGATCTTCTCGGGTGCTCCGTTTTTCGATCCGGAAGCAGGCAAGCCCACTTCATCGAAACGGTTTAACCGACGCGACCAGCGATGGGTGGCCCAGGCACTGTTCAGTTTGTCGAGTGTACCGTAACGGTTTTTCAACCAAACGATGAAGCGTTGTCTTACGGTTTCGGAATAGGAAATGGGCCCATCGCCTGATTCGTTGTCGATGCCAAAAGCGAGCAGGGCCGGGTGGTTGGCATAGCGTTTCGACATTGCATCGGTAAAGCGAAGGGCATACTTCTGATAGTTGGGATCGCCCACATCGTCCATATAGCGATGGTTGGGATACAGCCTGTTCCCGTTGGCATCGACTACATCGATAGAAGGAAATTTCTGGTGCAGCCAGATGGGTGCAGGGCGGATGGCGATGTCGAGGATCACTTGAATATCGGCTTCGTTCAATAAATCCATCACCTCGTCGAACCACGCAAAGTCGAACTGCCCGTCGGCAGGTTCGTAGCTGTCCCAGGCCAGGTGCCCCAGGCGGACCACATTTAGCCCGGCTTCCTTCATCAAGCGGATGTCGGTTTTGATTTTGTCGATGTTTTTATCGTCGTGCGGATGGTAGTTGGCGCCAACGTACAAAACCTGTGCGTTACCTTTCAGAAAAATAAGGAGAAAAATTCCTGCCAAAAATCCCCATTCTTTCCATTTTGTCATCATCGTTCCATTTTTTAATTGAAGAGACTGTCTTCACTATTGGTCAACAGATCCAACAGTCCCTTCTCTCCAATTGTCTAACAAATCACCTACTAAAACTCAAGATATCTTGTATTTACAATTTTAACTCATTCGCCCTCTCCTGATCCTGTTTCGTATTCAAACCAGTCGAAATCGGCAGGATGGGTATTTTCTTCTCCGTTACCCGATGCATACATGCCCAGAAAAACGCCTGTAAAACCACCGATCATTTCGGTAGACAGGTCCGTGGCTGCTGCCGTACCCAGCAATAGGGCTTTCTTGCCTTTGGGCTGTACCCAAAAACGGTATTCCGTTTCGGTTGCGATGATTTTCAACACAACATCGTCGTCAGGTATTTCCTTTATTTCTTCTCCAATAATTTTTTCCTGAAGGAACTTTCTAAAAAGGGCTACCCTCTTTCCATCGCGAAGGGTAATCAGCAGGCTGAAATGGTTTGCATCGTTGCCGCGGACCACCAGACCTGCTTCTTCGTTTTCGGTCATGGGAGTATAGCTTAATTTTGTTGAGGCTGCCATATTGAAATGGGATTGTCGCCTGCCCACAAAAGCAGGTGAATCCTTATCGGCAAGTCCAATTTTTGACCCATTCAACCTCAAATAGCCTGGTTTTTCGGTAAGCGACCAATCAGCATCGTAAGGATTGCGGAGAAAATTCCATTTCATACTCAGCCTTGGGCTGTCAAAATCGTCGCGCACCGGATCTTTTCCCCATTTATGTTCCGGAAGCCTGGGTGCAATAAATTCTTCGGTCATCCTGCCATTATCGCCGGCTATGGGCCAGCCATCGTCGGTCCAGCGAACGGGAGCAAGAAAAGTCTCTCGTCCCAGGTGATGGTATTTTCCTCCTTTGGGCCGGATTCCCAAACAAACCAACCACCAGGAACCATCCTGAATTTGTACCAGGTCGGCATGACCGATGGCATGGAAAGGGCTCTCGGGGTGGTTCCTATTCGAAATGAACGGATTGTAGGGGCTTGGCTCAAAAGGTCCGTACGGCGATTGGCTGCGCTGGATCACTTCGCGATGCTCGTAGCCCGTACCACCCTCGGCCGACATTAGGTAATAGTAGTCGCCAATTTTGTATAGGTGAGGCCCTTCAGGCGAAGAACCCCCCAATCCTGAGGCAATCAAACGCAAGGTTGTACTGAATTCTTTTTTTATCGGGTCGAAGGTTCCCACCATGAAACTTCCTTTGTTGTCGGGGCTTACCCAGTACATGCTGTCGTTGGCGAAGAGAATCGATGGATCGACGTTCCAGTTGCCCACCCAAACGGGATCAGACCAGGGACCTGCGGGATTTGTGGCGGTCACATAGAAGGCTCCCTGAGAACCTCTGCCCCCATAATTGGTGCAGGTTACGTAAAACGTTCCGTTGTTGTATCGAATGGCTGGTGCATAATTTCCACCGGAAGACCCGGCGCCCTCCAGGGGGCAATTGGTTTTGCTGTCGAGTGCATGCCCTATTTGTTTCCAGTTGACCAGATCTTTGCTGTGATAGACCGGAACGCCCGGAAAATATTCAAAGGTTGAGGTTACCAGGTAATAATCCTCGCCAACCCGGCAGATGCTGGGGTCGGGGTTCATTCCTGTAATGACCGGGTTTTGGTAGGTTCTTTGACCGAAGACATTCCCATAGCATACTGCCAAAAGAATCGTCATTACGTATGACAAAAAAGTAAATTTAACTTTCATGGTTTATTTTTTTAGTACCATTTTTCCAGTAGTTGAAGAATTGCCAATCTTCAGTTGATAAAAGTAGAAACCGGCGGGCAAAAAGTTTCCAGTAAAATCAATTTGATGTGTTCCTGAGGGCAAAACTTTGTTGACCAAAGTTGAAATTTTGTATCCTGTTTGATCATAAACATCCAATGTAACCCATTCATTTGTATAGGTTTGGAATTGAATAATCGTCAAGTCAGAAAAAGGGTTGGGATAATTCATCAAACCCAGTTTATTTTCCAACTTGGTGGCAACTGAGGTTGGATACAGTTGATTGTTACCCGCTTCGATCATGATAAACTGAACCGATTTTGCGGGAACATCTAATGCAATGGCTTGATCGATTGTAAAAGCGTTTGCCGGAATCGTTTCCAAGTTCTCTCGGGGTCCCCATTGTGTTCCTTTTGCGCCCACACCATTAACGGATACAAACAACGAAAAATCTCCGTTATCGTTACCACCGGTCAGTGAGTAATTGTAGAATTTTTTTCCAACGCCGATATGATTTGGATCTATTTTAACAACCGTGGCAATATTCCCTTTATTTACAATTACAACTCCGGTTTCGCCAGAAGCAAATCGGGAAGCATAAGCCAAAATACTGGCATTGGAAGATCGTGCAGTAATGGCATGATCACCGGTAAACTTTTGCTGATAATAAGCATAATAAAAATCGGGACGTGGCTGCCACTTTAAACTATTGTTATCTCCCAGATAAAACATTCCATCCTCACCAGAAGCGAGTAACCACCTTGCACCTAATCCAAAGTTATTCTTAATTAATTCATTAAATAGGATAGTTGCCTGCATGCCATTGATATATGACCGCCCCATGGTTGCATTGGCAGCATTACTGTTTATATTGTATTCTGTTAGGGCTAAAGGCTTGGGAAAGGCATTTTTGTTGGCAATATCCTTCTGAATAAAGCTGATGTTTTTCTCAGGTTCGGTAGCGGCAACCGACAATATATTATCCGCATTTGCATCGGTTCCATAATAGTTGTGCATTACGTAAAAATCAGCAGCATCACCAAGCTCTGATAAAACTCCTTTATTCCAGGTTCTATCTACCGAATTCCAGCTTGTTGTACCGTCGTAATGCAGTACCTGTACGCCTATATAAATCTGAGCTCCTACCTCAGTTGCGGCTGCTCTCATTGAATCGATAAAAACTTTGCAGTGTTGACCGTAAAGCTGTCCGTTAATTATTTCAGGTTGCCCATCTTTATTGCCTTTTTTATTAATCTTCCACCCAGCTTCCCATGGGCCGTTATTTTCGTTCCCTATCTCCCAAAATTTTGTCCGCCCGTTATCATAGCGTACCCAATCGGCGGCAAGATGTGCAGCCTGTGCAACCGGGTCATCGCTTAAACCATAACGTGCATAGCCATAATTGACGGTAATGAGTCCTTGGGAAGCAGTTTGCTGGCGTAATTTGTAATAGTTATCGGTTGTAGTGGGCCAGTCATTTTTTCCGGAAATAGCGTAAAACTTTACCCTTTCCCCCGATGAATCGTAAGCAGAGTCAGGTACATCGGAAGGAGTACCATTCCAGAAAAAGATATTGGACCAGCTTCCCCCGGGGAAACGAATTATTGAAGGATTTAAGGTCTGAACATTTTTTACAAACGTGGCATCGCCTGTTACATTTCCAATCCAAACAGCCAGGGCATTTCCAAAAACGTATTTGGAAATTTGGCCCAATGTGTCGGGCGATAAAGTGACGGTAACATTTGGCTCATTTACCGTTTTATTGACATCTGTTGAAATTGGGATCTCTGCGTCCTTGGGCGCAAAATCCTCTAAGAAGCAATTTGTGGTTTGTGCGAATAGCGATGTTGCAAAAACGAACGCAACTCCCCATGTTAGTGTACTTTTAAGTAGAAAATTGTTCATATCTTCTTATACTGTTTTCTCATTTGAAGGCACACCTTATCATGTATTCTTTCTCTGTTTATGCTTTGTTCCCTTACGGTGAATCGCCGTACAACAATTGATAAATTTCACATAGAAACACAGCGTTTTCAAAGAAGGAGACAGCGTCGTTATTTCACCACAAAACTCTTTGCCGAAGTGTACTGGTTATTTCGCACCAAAAGGAAATGATATCCTTGTTGCAACGACGACAAATCGATCCTGAGGGCAGAGTTTCCGTCAAAATACGCATCCACAACCTTGATTCTTTTTCCCTGCTGATCGAATACGGTTATTTGAGTTGGTTCGGCAATGGCTGACCCTATGCTTATGTATAGCTCATTTTCAACAGGATTCGGGAAAAGCTTGATTTCGCCCAATCGATTTTCAATTTCGGATATCCCGCTAGGTTCCGATTTCAATAAAACAGCTGTTGTTGATAGGGCAGGAACCGTAAGGGTAAACGAATTTGATCGTACTGAAATCGTGTTTTCTTTTAGCGCATTATCGGTATGCGATTGAAATGTTTCAGCAGCAGGTAAGGAAGCCAATTGCAGGGTTGTGTAATTTCCGTCGTTAACCCCTATGCCGTTCAGATTAACGGTGACTATATGCGAAGCGCTCATGTCGCGGTTCACAAGGATAATGGTGGTTGAATCCAGTTTTTCCGTTACGGTAGTGTATCCCGAAACCGTGTTCTCGAGCGAGGAGGTGCTTGAAACGCTAAATTCTTTGGCATACCTGCTGAAAAGATGCAACGACTCCCACATACCGGTCATCCATGACCAGGGTGTAAAGAATTCCACACCATTGTTGGCAAATAGTCCAAGGTGGGTGGCATAAATAACCGAAGCGAGGTTCGCTTCGGAAGGTCCGGGGCTCCATTCACTAAGGCCAAGAGTAATACCATGGTTTGCACCAAAATGCTTTGTCAGCCAATCGTTGATGCGTTGGAAAATGTATTCTTTGTTTTGCGAATTGTCCCAGCCCCCATAGATGGTTTTCAAGCCATTTGCCCCTGGGTAGACGTACGCTTTGTCGTAGAAAATACGGTGGTTTTGAAGGGCATCAGCATCTGTTGGGGCCCAGGGGTAATGGTGGATATCAAATACATCGAGAACCCGAACGCCTGATGCTTTTTCTTCATCGGCACAGCGCTTGATGAAGTATTCGAACCAGCAGTAATAGGTTCCGTTTATTCTGAGGTTTTCCTCTCCCCATTTAAACCATTGCCATTCGCTGGTGGTAACCGGGCCGCAAATTTTAATTTCCGGGAACAATGCTTTGGCCTTTTTGGCCACTTCGATGTAACGATCCATGAATTCAGAAGCGGGCAAAAGCCCGTCCGACATCACATCGTCGTGGGTGCCGTCCCAGACATCGGCTTCGTTGTCCATGCTCCAATAAAGGAATTGTTGTTTGTTCAAATCCAATCCCCCGCTTCCGAACCAATGTGTCAGGATCCCAACGGTTGAGTCGGCCGGCCATTCTTCTGTGTAAAGGTTTATATCTCCCTCAACTTTGGCTTTAGCTGGATACTTCCATTTGTTATTTTTAAAAATCTTTACTGTATCCGGAATCCCTCCACCCGCCAGGTTCTGAAGTACAAAATCTTCCCACCATTGAGATTGGTTATACCCCCAATCGTTAAAATTGTATTGATTGCTTGATGCCACTCTCCCCAGAAGTTGAAAAGCCCACATAAACTGCATACCGGGGTGTTTTGCCGAAAAGTCGGTCGATTTTTTGTCCCAATCGTTCGCGTAAACATTGTTGTACCAATCAGGGTGGCTCGTTATTTTTTTCCGCCAATTGTATTTAGTGGCATTGTTTCCCTGGTTCATCCGCGAAAAGCGCACACCGGCATCGCGGTAAAATTGTGCAGGCTTGTCGAAACCGTTGTTCAAACCATAAATATAAGGCGACACGGCTTTTATATTTTGATCGGCCTGAACAGTAATGTGGACATCTTGTGCCCTGGTTGCATTCACACTGCACAAGAAAAAAGCCAGAAAAGTTATTTTGCTGTTTAACTGCATTCTCATCAACTATAATTCTATGAGATTCAAAAAGTAAACATCGTTTTCACGGATAGGGAGCTCTTTGGTAAATGCTCCATCCTGTTTTATTTTAACAATTTCGGTGGTAACCGGCGCTCCGTTGTTCATTTTTTTGATTTGCTCTACCTGCAAGCGGGACAACTGGCCGGGTCGACCCAAATCGTAGTAGCTGGTATAAGCATCGTTGCAACGATAGCCCACTTTATATACTTCGAGCGAATAGTTTCCGGAGGGGACCCCTTCAATATGGATTTTTAATATCCCTTTTTCTTTTGAGGGTAAATCGCGGATGTAATAAACCTGATTGTTGACCGAGTCGCCGGGGTGGGTATGGGTAAAATCGTAGGCCAATACCTGGATGTTCCCTTTTGAGTCTTTTGTTGCCCACGACATGGGATCGTCATTGGCCAGTTCTGTTTCTCCCAAACGATTCAGGAACTGGTACGCATAAAACACGGGCTTGTTGATTCCCTGTATGTTGAGCATCCCAAAACCGCCATGGAACGGAGTGAAACGAGGAGCCGATTCTTCAAAAATATCGGTGAAAACCCAGTACGACATCGACTGAGCTGCATCGCCCACCTGTTTCAGTTTATGCAGCACATAAGCTGCCTCGTGGTAACTATCGTGAATGGGATCGAAAGGAGTATAGGAAGCGCTCCATTCGGTGTAATGCAATTCGAGGTTGGGCATTGCCGAGCCGGCAATTTCTTTGCGTGATTGCAGCACATCGCCACTCACCGCAAACTCCTGAGGGGCAAGAACGGTGCCCGAATTTCCATGTTCGTCGAGGTAGCCCTGGTTCACACCATACGAATGGGCGCTCACAAAATCGATGGGCACATTATTCGAAACACAGAAATCGATCATTTCCTCCTCCCAGGCTGCTCCTGCCGTGCCCGGACCTCCTATACGGTAAGTGGGGTTTACACTTTTCACTGCTTCAGCGCTATACTTGTATAATTTGAAGTAGTCGTCCATGGTCCCGGTCCAGAAACCGGGTTTCAGGTTGGGCTCGTTCCATACTTCGAAATACCAGGTTTTTACCTCATCCTCGCCATAACGGTCGGTCCAGTGTTGTACGGTATTTCGGACCAGGTCTGCCCATTTGTCGTGGTCTTTGGGCGGGGTCACATTGCCTTTCCACCAAAAAATGGTTTCGGGTCCGCTGGCCAGCGCGTTGGGCATGAAGCCCAGTTCGACAAAGGGTTTGATGCCGATACTGAGCAAATAATCGAACAAGGCATCGATGTACATGTAATTGTACTCCGGCTTTCCGTTCCGGTCTTCTTTGTAAAC
>DAIMEA010000074.1:0-12304 GCA_036725585.1 Prolixibacteraceae bacterium
ACGGCGACTGGACCACCGTGGCCGCCTCCTACAACGCCGGGCGCAACGGGATCGACCGGCAGGTGGAACGTCAGAAAGAAACCCACTATTACAACCTCTTGCTGGGAGAAGAAACCACCCGCTACGTTTTCCGGATCCTGGCGATGAAAATTATTCTGGAATCACCCGAAAAATATGGATTTTTTGTCGATCCAAGCGAAATCTACCCCAGCATAACCTTCAAAACGGTTGTGATTGACAGTGCCGTCGGGAGTTTTGCCGATTTTGCCAAATACCATAAAACCAACTACAAAATTTTCAAAATGCTCAATCCCTGGCTCCGGGAAGCCGACCTGAAGAATCCCGGCAAGAAACAATATACGGTAAAAATTCCTTTGGGCGATTTTCGGGAATATCATGAAGGAGATTAAGCCTGCGCATCAGAATGGACCATCAGGAAGAAATCATAAAAGTACGGGGTGCCCGGGTGCATAATTTGCACAATATCCATGTCGATATTCCCCGGAACCGGCTCACCGTCATCACGGGATTGAGCGGGAGCGGAAAATCGTCGCTTGCCTTCGATACATTATATGCCGAGGGACAACGACGGTACATCGAAACTTTTTCGGCGTATGCCCGTTCGTTTCTGGGTAACCTCGAGCGGCCCGATGTTGACGAGATCTCGGGTTTGAGCCCGGTGATCTCTATCGAACAGAAGACAACGAACAAAAATCCCCGGTCGACCGTTGGGACGGTTACCGAATTGTACGACTTTCTGCGCTTGCTGTATGCACGGGCTTCGGAGGCTTTTTCGTACCAAACCGGGGAGAAAATGGTTCGGTATTCCGAGCAAAAAATCCTCGATCGGATCCGGGAAACCTTTCGCGGGAAAAGAATCATCGTTCTGGCGCCGGTGGTCCGGGGAAGGAAAGGACATTACCGGGAATTGTTTGAGCAAATCCGGAAAAAGGGTTTTCTTCACGTGCGGGTCGATGGTTTGATCCGGGAGCTGGCGCATGGATTGAAAGTCGACCGCTACAAAAACCATTTCATCGAAATGGTGATCGACAAACTGGTGCTGGACGAAGCCTCGGACAGGCGCTTGCGCGAATCGGTAGGTGCAGCCATGAAACACGGTCAGGGCATTATCATGATCCTCGACAACGAATCGGGCGAAGTGAAATACTACAGCCGGCATTTGATGTGCCCGACTTCCGGGATATCGTATGCCGAACCGGCCCCGCACAATTTTTCCTTTAATTCTCCGCAGGGGGCATGCCCCAAATGCAACGGGCTGGGCGTAATCCCCCAGCTCGACATGGACAAGATCATCCCCGACCGGAAGGCCAGCATCTACAAAGGGGGCATTGCTCCCCTGGGCGCTTACCGTAATTCGGTTGTTTTCTGGCAAATTGAAGCCATTGCCGATTCATACGGATTCAACCTGAAGACGCCCATCGAAGAAATACCCGAGGAAGCGCTCGACAAAATCCTTTATGGAACGAGCGACCGTATCCAACTGAAAAATTCCCCCCTGGGCGAAAACATCAATTATTTCATGAGTTATGAGGGGGTAGTCAAATATCTTGAAAACCAGAATGAAGATCATTTTTCTTCTTCCGAAAAAGTCCGTTCGGGTCAATACATTACCGAGGTACGTTGTCCGGTTTGCGAGGGTCAACGCCTGAAAAAGGAATCGCTCTGGTTCAAGATCGACGGAAAAAATATTTCGGAAGTGAGCCGGATGGAATTATCCGAGCTGGCCAAATGGCTCGAAGGTTTGGAAGAGAGACTCAGCGAACGCCAGCGCCTGATCGGGCAGGAGGTGATCAAAGAAATCCGCGACCGGCTTTATTTCATGCTCGATGTGGGCCTGGAATACCTGACGCTCGACCGGGCCTCGAAAAGCCTTTCAGGAGGCGAGTCGCAACGGATCCGGCTGGCCACGCAAATCGGGTCACAGCTGGTAAATGTGTTGTACATCCTCGATGAGCCCAGCATCGGTCTTCATCACCGCGACAATCTACGCCTGATCGGATCGCTCGAAAAACTCCGCGACAGCGGGAACTCGGTCATCGTTGTGGAACACGACCGCGACATGATGCTCCGCGCCGATTACATTGTCGACCTGGGACCTTTTGCCGGGCGCCATGGCGGAAAAGTGACCGGGGCAGGGAGCCCTTCCGATTTACTGAAAGGAAATTCTCTGACCTCGTTGTACCTTCGCGGGGAAAAAAAGATCGAAGTTCCCCGGCAAAGACGCAAAGGCAAGGGAAGCGTCCTTATCCTCTCGGGATGCAAAGGAAATAACCTGCAAAATGTAACAGTAGCTTTTCCCCTGGGTATGTTGATCTGTGTTACCGGTGTTTCGGGCAGTGGCAAATCGACCCTGGTGAACGAAACCCTGCAACCCATCCTGAGCCGGCATTTCTACCGGTCGGATAAGGAACCGCTGGAATACGCATCCATCGAGGGCTTGAAGCTGATCGATAAGGTGGTGCAGGTCGACCAGTCGCCCCTGGGGCGCACCCCGCGCTCCAATCCCGTAACCTATACCGGCGTTTTCTCCGACATCCGCGAGCTGTTTACCCAATTACCCGAATCGCGGATCCGGGGGTACAAACCCGGCCGTTTCTCGTTCAACGTAAAGGGCGGCCGTTGCGAAGAATGCCAGGGAGGCGGTATGAAGCTGATCGAGATGAATTTCCTGCCCGACGTGTATGTCCATTGCGATAAATGCAACGGAAAACGCTATAACCGCGAAACCCTCGAGGTGCGCTTCAAGGGCAAATCGATCAGCGATGTGCTGGATATGACGATTAACCAGGCGGTTGAATTCTTTGAAAACCAGCCCCGGATTGTGCACAAACTGAAAACCCTCCAGGAAGTAGGACTCGGGTACCTGACCCTGGGCCAGTCGTCTACCACCATATCGGGGGGCGAAGCCCAGCGGGTGAAACTGGCTACCGAATTATCGAAACGGGATACCGGGAAAACCGTCTATATCCTCGATGAGCCCACTACCGGACTGCATTTCGAAGATATCCATGTACTGCTGCAGGTGCTGAACCGTCTGGTCGACAAAGGGAACACCGTGATCGTGATTGAACACAACATGGAAGTAATTAAAGTGGCCGACTACATCATTGACATTGGACCGGAAGGCGGAAAAAAGGGAGGAAAAATCATCGCAACCGGAACCCCCGAAGAAGTGGCTGCCCAAAAAAAATCGATTACCGGGAAGTATCTGAAGGAAGAATTAAGATAATCTGCAACATAAATTAAGATAATCTGCAATAGCATTGCATTTTTACTTAATTTTGTTGAAAATGTGTATCTATGTGGATTGAACGGTTGCACACAGAAAGGCTTATTGAAGCAGTCAATACAAGGCCTTCGGTTCTTTTAACCGGAGTCAGGCAGGTAGGGAAAAGCAGTTTACTGCAAAGGGTATTTACCGATGCCGAATATGTTACACTCGATAAAGTTATTTTTGCACGGGAAGCAAACGAGAATCCCTCCAATTTCCTGAATCGTTTTAAGGGTCGGGTTATTATCGACGAAGTCCAATACGCTCCTTCTCTTTTTCGTGAACTGAAAATCAAAATTGACGAAAACCGGAAAATGAATGGCAAATGGATATTGACGGGTAGTCAGCAGTTCAATCTCATGAAATCGGCCAGTGAGTCGCTGGCCGGCAGGATTCGCATTATTACCATGGGTTCGTTAAGCGCTTCGGAGTTGAATCCGATTCTGCCTTTTGACAATAAAAATGAACAGCTCTGGAAGGGAGGCTTTCCGGAAATTTGGTCAGAAAAGCTCCACGGAAGCGACTATTTTGAAAGTTACGTACAAACCTACCTCGAACGCGACTTAAAACAGCTCTTGAATGTATCCAATTTGTGGGATTTCAGAAGGTTTATGTCGTTGCTTGCCATTCGTACCGGGCATTTATTGAATTACTCCGAATTGGCGAAAGATCTGGGCATTTCTCCAAATACCGTAAAGTCTTGGGTTAATGTTTTGGAAATTTCCGGCATTATTCTGCTGGTACCACCTTATTATCAAAATCTGGGAAAACGTTTGATCAAATCGCCAAAGGTTTATTTTTGCGACAACGGGTTGATCGCCTCGTTATTAAACATTGATTCGACCGACACTTTTGAAAAATCAACGTACAGGGGCAATTTATGGGAGAATTTTCTTCTGAGCGAATGGATAAAGTATGGTTTGATTCCCGGGAAAAACATTTTTTATTATCGCGATCAAAATGGAGTGGAAATTGATTTTATCCTGGAAAATAAAGGAAAAACGTACCTTGTTGAAGCGAAATACAACGAAAATCCCAATCCCCAAAAGCTACATTTCAAAAAAGTAGCGCCTCTTTTTACATACCCTGTCCAACCCGTTGTTGCCTGCAGGGTAGAAGAGAAGGGGCTATTTCAACTATCGGGGTATGCTGTTTATAATCCGCTGTTTGGATTTGATTTTTCCGAATTATAAGTACGGGTATTTGAATAATCATTTCCAGTTTTAAAAAAAACAAGGTATTTTCGACATCCACAAAAAACCAGGAAAAATGAAAACGATCGACATATATTGTGAAAACACCGGTCAGGAAAAGAGTTATCCCCTGGGTACTTCTCTTTTTGAAATCGCGGAAGACCTTAAAGATCAGCTGAGGATGAAAGTTTGTGGCGCGTATGTGAACAACAAGGTGCGGGAACTTTCGTTCGAAATTGTGAAACCCAAGAATATCCGTTTTTTTGGTTTGAACGAGACCGACGGGATGCGGATCTACATTCGTTCTCTTTTCTTCCTCTTTTATGTGGCATTTAAAAAAGTTTGCCCGGGAGCGCGTTTGATCATCGATCATGCCATTTCGAACGGATACTATTGTGAGATTGAAGACCTGAAATGCGATAATCATGCCGGTATGGTCCGTCAGATCAAGGAAGAAATGACCCTTATGGTCACCAAAGATTTACCCATTGTGCGGAATGGAATCAAGATGAGCGAGTTGTTGGAGGCCTATGAGAAGCAAGGACTTCACGATAAGGTGATGCTTTTTTCGAAAACGGGCTGGTTGTATGGATATGCCTATTTTCTCGACGGATACATCAACTATTTTCACGGGCATATGCTTCCTTCCACGTACTACCTGCAAACCTTCGATGTTGAACCCTTTGACAACGGCTTGCTGCTCCGGCTTCCCGACGACAAGGATTTCGGGCGCCTGCAGGATTTTGTTCCCGAACACAAGTTGTTTGGTATTTTTCGCGAACATCAGCAATGGGCCGAACTGATCGGGATCGATCATATCGGGAAACTCAACCAGGCAGTCGATCAGGGTCGCGTCGGCGAGATCATCAAAATTTCGGAAGCCCTGCATGAGAAAAAAATTGCTGAAATTGCCACGGCCATTGCCGGGAACCCGAATAAGATACGCCTGGTATTGATTGCCGGTCCCTCTTCGTCGGGTAAAACCACCTTTAGCAAACGTTTGGCTATCCAACTGGCTGTGTGCGGAAAAACACCCCGAACCTTGTCGGTCGACAACTACTTCGTCGACCGCGAACACACCCCCAGGGATGAGAACGGGCATTACGATTTTGAAGCGCTCGAAGCCATCGACATCGACTTTTTCAACCAGCAACTGGTCGATCTGTTCGAAGGCAGGCGGGTCGATCTTCCCAAGTTTGATTTTACGACAGGCCAGCGAAGCTTCAATGGCCACACCCTGCAGTTGGGACCGAACGACATCCTGATCGTCGAGGGAATCCATGCCCTCAATCCCGACCTGATTCCCCGGGTTGATCATTCCCTGACGTACCGGATTTTTATTTCCGCGCTTACATCTCTTTCCATCGACGACCACAATCCGATCCCCACTACCGATAACCGTCTGATCCGTCGCATCATTCGCGATGCCAAATACCGGGGATACCCGGCTCTGGAAACCCTGCACCGTTGGCGGAGTGTCCGTAGGGGTGAAGAAAAAAACATCTTTCCCCATCAGGAAAAGGCCGACGTGATGTTCAATTCGGCGCTTCTGTACGAGTTGGGTGTTTTGAAGAAATATGCCGAACCCCTTCTGAAATCGGTACCCGAAGACCAGCCCGAGTATGCTGAAGCATTGCGACTGCTTAAATTTCTTAATTATTTCCGGAGTATGGAAGACCATGAAATTCCGCCCACTTCCCTGATCCGGGAATTTCTGGGAGGGAGCAGCTTCAGTTATAAGGATTGACAAAAGCGCTCCCTGCACAAATTTTTTGCACAATCGAAGCCGCAGGGAAAAGATATTCCTGTAAATTTCGGCTATGAAGTTGTTTTTTCAGAAATGGTTTTTGAAGTTGGCCCTTTGTGCTTCTTTTCCTCTTTCGGCACAAGCAGACGTATTGATCGAAAACAGCGCTTCCTTCAAAAGGCCGTTTTCGATCAACGACCATCTGGTGATCTACGAAGATAGCACCCGAGAAAAAACGATTGACGAGATTCGTTCATCCCCTGAACTGTTTCAAGCCCTGACCGAAAAAAAACAAAAAAATCCGTTGGGTATCTATTGGCTGAAATTTGATTTGATCCATTCGTCAGCAGGGCATTCGCATCTTTCACTCCTGTACCGGAACCTGACCTTTGTCGAAGTATTTGAATTCCGGGACGACACGCTTTGTTCCGTTCATAAAACCGGTTTGTTCCGGAAGAATAGTGAACTTTCACCGGGCGATGAACCCGACCGGGTCACGATGATTCTGAACCCCGGGGAACGGATCCAGGTATTTATCCGGGTGGAGCACATCAAAGGCTACAAACCATCGATCCATTTTTTTCTTCAAAACGAAGAATCAGCCCTCTCCGACGAGCTTCGTTTGGAGCAAATCAATTATTTGATTCTGGGGGGATTTCTCATCTTTTGTTTGTATTCACTGATCATCTTTTTTTTCACCCGAATCCGCTCCTACCTTTGGCTGTCGTTATTCTCATTTAATTCTGCTTTTTATGGATTTTCCATCGCCGGAAACATCCTTTCCATTTTGGGCGAAACGCCCGAGCTGGCCTGGCGCCTGAATCCTGTTTTGGCCAACCTTTCGGGTATAAGCGGTTTCCTTCTGATCAACTCCTTTCTTGGTCTGAAACAATACAGTCCCCGGCTTTCGAAAATGATTCATCTGTTTATCGGAATTCTTTTTTTCCAGATCGTTTTGAGCCAGGTTATTCTTCAGACACTGCAGGACTATCAGCTCATGACGAACCTGAACATATTTTCTCTTTTCCTCTATTTTCCGGTTATTGTATCCATTCCCCTGAAAGTTTGGAAAAAGCTCGACCGGCCGCAGAAGTTAATGTCGGTAATGGCCTTTATTTATGCCTTCACGCTTGTTGCCGTTTTTTTTATGTTATGGTTCCGGAAAGAAGATGCCCTTCAAAATATTTTCTGGATTTCGAACCTGATTCTGCTGCTGGTTATTGCGTTTTTTACCGTATCGCTTAGTGAGCGGATGCGGATGGTTGAAATTGAGCGGAACGAAATACTGACGGAACTTTCCCGGATAAAGGACGAACAAAACCGAATGCTCGAAGAAATGGTGGATGAACGGACACGGATGCTTTCAGACGCAAACTATGTGCTTGAAGTGCAGAAAAATATACTCGAGAAACGAAATGCCCGGATCGAGCTTCTGCTGAAAGAACTACACCACCGGGTGAAAAACAACCTGCAATTGTTCTCCAGCTTTTACGAACTTTCGGTTTTTCACGGGAAGGAGAAGGATCTGGTAAAAATTGTCGAGGAAGGCCAGGCACGCATCAAAATCATGGCACTGGTACACGATATGCTTTATCAGGGGAACCAGGAAAAGAACGACATCAATATGGAAAGCTATCTGAAACAAATTGGCGAGTACCTGAGAACGTTTGTAAAGACACGCAAAAAGGTGGAAATAGGAGTTTCCTGCCCGGGAATCTTTTTTGACCTCGATACAGCCCTGCCTCTGGGCCTTATTGCCAATGAGCTCATTATAAATACACTGAAACACTGTAAAACCAAAGAACCATCCATCCGGATCCTTCTGTCCATTGTGCAAAACCGTCCGGGTCATTACCTCATGGCAATGAGCGACAATGGATTCCCTTTGGATCAAAATCAAATTGCAAGCAAACCGGAGAGCTTTGGATTGAAAATGATCTCCATTCTGAGTCGTCAGCTCAATGGAGATTTTCGGTTTGAATTTGAACAAAATAATACGTTTCTTGTCTCATTTATGGATTCTGAATCGAGAAAGAGCATATTATGACAAACGTACGAATTGCTGTCGTTGAAGATGAACTGATCATTGCCGAATCGATTGTGTCGGCACTTCAGATTTTGGGGTATACGGTTTTCGAACCGGCAACCCATTACACATCGGCATTGGAACTGATCCAGAAGGAAAAGCCCGATCTGGTTTTTATCGATATACGCCTGGCCGGGAGCCGGGATGGAATCGATTTGGGCCACGAAATCAATTCCCGTTTCAATATTCCCTTCATCTTTCTCACATCCAATTCCGATCCTTCTACCATTGAACGAGCCAAGAAAACCCTGCCAGCCGGATACCTGCTGAAACCCTTCACGAAAGCCGACCTGTATTCTTCGGTCGAAATTGCCCTGTATCAATTCGAATCGACCCGTGCTGTTGGCAGTCCGGAAGGAAAATCCCAAAAAGACTTTTTTCTTCTGAAGCAAAATAAAGTTTTGGTAAAAGTATTTTACCACGATATTATGTTTATCAACAGCCAGCATGTATACCTCGAAATCAACACAAGGAACGGAAAAAAACACCTGGTTCGGAGCACCATGAACGATTATCTGAATACTCTGCCCGGAAATTTTATAAAGGTGCATAGAAGCTATATTGTTAATACCGAATGTATTGAAAAGATTACTTCGAACGAAGTTGTTCTGAAAGGGGTATCGATCCCTGTGTCCCGAGAGTACCGGAAAGATTTACTTGCTTTTGTAGACAAATGATCGTTTTTGCCTCCTGCACAAAGCTGCTTTTCATCATGTTTTTCAACCCTATTGTGCTGTTTGGAACAAGTTTTTGTCGGTTCGTAACATTTTTCAGTTAAACCCCGTCAACTTTCTGTAATTTTCGGTTGAAATAGTTTTGTTCACTTGGTTCTAAGAAAATATTTGCGATATTCATTAAGTTCAGGGAAAAGAACAATGATGAAGGGGTATTTTTTTTAAGGGGAAAACAGAATCTTAAGCTGGGTGATTGAACAAAATTAGGTGGTGATTTTTAGATAAAAGTTAGAACCTGTCGTTACTTGGGTAATATTAGATGGTGTTTCTAACTTTTTCTTTTTTCTTCATGCATGTTCTTTTTTCTTCATACATGTTCGTTTCAGGATTCTTGTCGAGTACATTTTATCCGGAAACGTTTTTTTGTGTCTGCAACCAAATAAAAAACCCCCGAAACGGAGGTAAAACCATCATAGTGGCAGAATTTTCTGCAACACCAACACCGGGATATTTCAGGTATATTTTATTGAGCCCTGTGGCTGTTCCTCGATTCAGCAAGGAAAGCAACCCCTACCGCGGTGATGAAAATTCCAAAAGCAATCAGTAAGTACAACATAGCGTAATGGTGATTTAGTTGTTCAAAATTACAACAGAAAGCGTATTGTTCACCCATAAAACCCCGTGTATTCCACGAACAGACGGATTTGTGTGACCAATGGCTGATTTTCTTCTGTAAGATGATAAATGGTTGTGACGAAGGATCGGGAAATTTCTTTTTAAATTAATCCTGGATATATCGGCACCGCCATCGGCAGTCACATCGCCCCCTGAGATGGCTGTTTTTGAGGTAATTCCGATCACCATGGAGGTGGTGTAGGTTGGGGCGGTGCCAGGAGGTTAACTGTTCCCATCATTGTATATAATTTGTACTTCAGTATCCGTAAGAGCACGGTTGTATAGTCTGACTTCATCAATTTTGCCCTGAAAGAAATTCCCTGAATTTCTTTTTCCAAAAAGCAACTTGTCGCTATTTATGTTTAATGGGCCGGATTGATTATCCGTAGCAATTAGAATACCATCGTAATAAAGCTTTTGAACAGAACCATCAAATAAAAGAATAACATGATGCCACTCCATTGTAGAATAATCTTTAACCTGGTAAACCCGACCTGAGGCAGAGCTATTTCTCCAGGTATCACCCGTTAATAATGTAGTTAAATATAATCGAAATGGGCCATTGTAATCCGAGTTACCTTTTACTGCGATAAAGCCTTCTTGGGTACTCAAAGAATAAAACCAGCAGCTAAGAGTAAAAGTATTTACATCCAGTAAATCATTATCTAAAACTTCCACATAATTATTGGTGCCGTTAAAACTTAATGCACTGTTTTCATTTCCAAACCGATCTGTTGTTGATGTTGCTCCATTATTTACCCCATGCAACCCATTTCCACTTTCATCATTTGCATTATTGTTAAAGGTGTACCAGGCGACCAAACCAACGGTAGGTAATACGGGATTAACCACATTTATTTCAACAGTCAACTTCTGTGCTTCGCTTTCTCCACAAATGTTTATGGCTTTTATGGAAATATCACCCCCGGTTGTCCCGAAATCAACCATAATTTCGGTTGTGCCCTGTCCATGGGTAATGTTTGCCCCTTGGGGCACGGCCCAAGTGTAGGTAGTGGCATTTGGCACGGCTTCGATTGAATAGGTTTCTCCTGTTGCAGATGTCGCTACCGTGGTATTTCCGGCAATTGAGCCGGGCCTTGCCGGAACCGGGCATGAGGTGGTAAATGCCTCTTCGTTGCCATAAGCCGTACCAACTGCATTGGTGGCATAGGCCACAAAATAATAGGTAGTGTTCTGTTCCAGACCGTTAATACAAATTGTATATGTTCCCGTTTCATTCGCGGAATGAACGAAGCGCTCACCTAAGCTTTCAGGATCGAACCCGGGGGAAGTATGGTAAACAAAACCTCTCCCTGTAATGATCGATCCACCATCTGAAGTTATTTCACCGCTCAGTGTTGCCGATGTATCAGTTATCTCGTTTGCTTCGCCTGTTAATACATTTGCAATGCTGGCAAGGCTTGAAAATTGTAGCTCGTTCCCATACGCTGTGCCTGTGCTGTTTGTTGCATATGCCCTGACGTAATATATAGTATTTGGCGTGAGACTATGAAGATTGCTCGCAAACTCGTTTGAGATGGTGCTTTCCAAAGTCATGCCAAGATGATTATCGATGTCGGGGTTTTGATCAGTGTCCCAAACCAGTCCGCAGGCTATAATCGGAGAACCGCCATCAACAGAAATAATACCACCTCCAATGGCAGTTGTTGATGTAATGTTGGTAAGAGGAGAAGTACTTATCGTTGGTGCTTCAGGGCAATTGCCCCATGTGGGGACACCGTTACAAAAATGTAACACATCGTTGTGTTTTCCCGGTGACACTGAATGCCATTTGGTGCCATCCCAGAATTTCATTTCTCCTGGTGTTGTACCCTTAAAACGTTCCCACTGTTCATCAACATAATTCTTTGTTGCTGCATCTGAAAAATGAGAAGGCTCAGCAACATTCTTGATCTGCCATGCATTGGCGTCGCTACCATGGGATAATACTGCAGCCAATGATTGTGTTTCATCAGTAAGATAGTATTGCAGGTCGCTTATCTGGTTTTCTGTAATGGTAATGCCCGTGGATTTGTCCCATGCCGTAAAAACCGGGTCGGTCTCGTTTACAGATGAATCTGCTTTACCAGCATGAAGAGCATAGGGAGTGGATATGATTTCACTTGTTCCTGTAACTGAAAAACTGGTCCCGCCGGATGGGTCGGTTTCTACTTTAAGGAAATAGGGACTGTTGCTCCAGTTGATAGTTGCAAAAACTTCGGGATAAACTGTACCCACTTCAAGTGTTATCAAACCATTATAATTTGATGTGGGATAATGGGTTTCTGTATAAACAACGATGCCTGTAGCTGATCCTTGGAGTATGCTGATCCGGACACCCACGGCCACTGATTTAACAAGTTCTCCGGTTGCATCTCTTATAATTGACTGATAACTTACTTTTTGAGGGACTTGTGCCCTGGAAGTAAGCCCATGCAACAACAGTGCCGCTATTAAAATGATAATGAAAGTTGATATTTTTTTATTCATACTATGTTGCTATCAAATATAAATCAGTTGAAGACAACTCTTTGCACGTGGCTCAATTTGTGTGTCTGTATGTTTATCAGGTATATTCCTTTAGGAAATTTGAGTTTTTTCAGGTCAAGGGTGTTTTTATCCTTGTTGTCAGGTTTT
>DAIMEA010000075.1:0-12290 GCA_036725585.1 Prolixibacteraceae bacterium
CTTTTTAACGAAAAAAAAAATACTATGAAACGGTTAAGCTGGTTGATTGTTTTGCTGTTCCTTTCAACAGGAAGCCTGTATGCCCGTTCGTTATATAAAATTGAAGGAAACGATGTGATCATCGATCTGGACGGGATTGGTATGAAATCGCGCATGTTGAAAATTGAACTTTGGTCGCCCCGAACCGTTAAACTGATCTCAGGTTTGGCTGTTGAATTTTCCACATTCCAGGGATTATATACCGGGCGGCCGGTTGAACCCATCAAATTTAAGGTCGGATATGCCCAGAATAACATCGAAATTGCCACATCGCATCTTTTGATTAGTGTTCAGGAAGACGGGCTGGCAAGAATATTTAACCGGGAAGGCAATAAACTGCTCATCGAATCCGACCGAAAATTCATCCGGAGAAACGAAGGTGAAGAAACATTCCGAATCGGACAGCGTTTTTTCCTGAATCCCAATGAACATATTTATGGTTTCGGTCAGGATTTGGACTCGTCCCGTTTTTGTATCCGAAATCAAAAGTTTGACCTGATACAGGACGAACAAAACGTCGCCTTCCCAATTTTTTATTCCGAAAAGGGTTATGCTTTGCTATGGGATAATTATTCATCTACCCGCTTCACCGACGCCCGAAGCGGTTTGGAAATTGAGTCGGAAATTGGCGACGAAATTCAGTATTTTTTCATGTATGGACCCGACTGGGAGACATTGGTACGCGAAATCAGGGACCTGACCGGAAAAGTACCTATGTTGCCCTACTGGGCTTATGCCCACTGGTTTTTACCCGAATCGGGCAATCCAATTAACCGGTTGGAACAATACCGAACAGCCGGTATTCCTGTTGAGGATTCTACTTCGGACGCATACGATTTTTATCGGAAAGAAAGCAAGCTGATTTCATCCCCCATCGATGATTCAAACGAACGGATGCTCAATGTGCGGTCTTTTTCCAAACTGATTCCCGAATTCGAGGACCGGATCAACGCTTCTTCCAGTCAACGTTTTTGTATTCCCACACATACCAATTATCCCGGAATCCAGAAATATGGAACCTTCCTGTTGCCTGAAAATGTCCCCGCCACCTGGAACGCGTTAAGCTGCCAGGTTCGTTCGGGGATGAACCTTTCGCTTTCCGGACAAGCCTATTGGAGCACTCCTATAGGTGGAAATACCGGCCCGGTTGAAACCCTTACCCCCGAATTGCTTCTTCGGTGGTACCAATTTGCTGCGTTTACGCCGGTTTTTACGGCGCCGGCACCCGACCGGGATCTTTTTTCCAGAACGATGGGATCCAATTCCTTTTTCGAAGCGGCAAAAAAAAGCATACAACTTCGCTATCAGTTACTTCCCTATATTTATTCGCTCGTAGCTGACGTTGTTTTTGACGACAAAACTTTGGTACGATCGCTCCTTTTCGATTTTATGAACGATGAGAAGGTGCACGAAATCGATCAACAATTTATGTTTGGAAACTCAATCATGGTTTGTCCGGTTACTGCTCCCGACCTTCGTCAGATGTTGGTATACTTTCCAGCCGAAACCGAATGGTATGACTTTTGGACCGGAGGAAAAACCAGCGGAGGAGAATCACAAAATGTTCCCATTTCTACAGATCATATACCCTTGTTTGTGAAATCAGGGACCATCCTCCCGCTATATCCTCCAGATTCGCCTTTGTCCGACTCGTTGAAGGCGATTATTGAACTCCGGATTTATCCCGGATCGGATGGTGCAATTACTCTTTACGAAGATCAGGGCTATGGAATGGATTATCGCAATGGCCAATCGGCCACCATTCTGTTAAGCTATTCCGAAAAGAACAGAACCCTTACCATCGATAACACTTCCGGAACTTTTCCCGGAATGCTCACCGAGCGAAGTTTTCACGTGGTTTTGGTTGATGAGCTTAACGGACGGGGATTCGGACTGAGCTCCGATCCTGTTGTTGTTCCATATAAGGGGAAACGGGTCCGGGTAAAACTTTAAGCCAGTTCCACATTGATTTCTATCCTGGATTCAACCTTTTGAGCAATCGCTTTCAAGGTTTCCGACCCAACTTTTTCCAGGGTTTTCAGTGGGGTATCGCGGGCTATGGAATAGATCATTAAGCGTTTGGGCCGGATTATTTCCAACAATTCAATCCAGGCTTCCACTTCAGCGTCGGTTGTGTTGTCAAAATTTTTTCCCTGAAAGGAACCTTTCAGAAACATGGTTTGAATCACCAGTTTTCCTTCAAAGCGACAAAGTTGTTTCACCAGCCTGTCGAGATCAAACAGGCCCGTGGGGCGATTCATAATCCGGATGGTTTCGGGTACGGCGGAATCGAGTTTTAATATGTTGTCATCCACTTTTTTTAAGGAGGCAAAAACAGATGATTTAAAGAGTAAGGTTGAATTGGAAAGCACCGCAATACGTGCCTCCGGGGCCCATTCATCGCGAATCCGTAAGGTATCGTCGATGATGGCTGAAAAATGGGGATGCAGAGTAGGCTCCCCGTTTCCGGCGAAAGTGATCACATCGGGAAGACGGGTTTGTTGTTTCATCTCCCTTAATTTTTTGATCAGTTCTACGCTGACGAATTCGCGGGAAGGCAAAACAGCTTTTACCTTCCGGGAATCGGGATTCCAACCGCATTCGCAATAAATACAATCGAACGAACACAGTTTACTGTTGTTGGGTAAAAGATTAATTCCCAAGGAAACACCCAGTCGCCGACTGATTACCGGGCCGAATATGGTTTGATCGAAAAGAAAGGTAGCCATGCTCAGGGGTTGGGTTCTTCTCTTTTCCCGGGTTGTTCCAGTTCTTCCATCCGGGCGCTGATCCGACTGAGAACCTCGGTGAAAATTTTATCGTATTCACGGGGATGGCGCGAATAATAAAGCGTTGTGGCTACCATTTGCTCTTCCGGAATCTTGTGTTTTTTCAGTACAGAATAGTACAAAGATTCCGATTTCAGACTGTCGATGTCGATCCGGGTGCGTTCCTGATAGAGGGCCTCTGCCAGATGGATATCCACCAGAATCGCGATGAATTTCTCATCATCGATCGCTTTACGGGGAAGGGGGTCGCGTTTGCATCCTACGAGAATAAGGATAATTATGGAAATGAGTATTGTTCGTGCTTTCATGGGAAAAAAGTTAGGAATGGCCAAAAAGTACCTTTAATGCATCAGATACATTTTTAATGCGGATCATTTCAATTTTTTGGTTTTTTATGGAAAGCCCCTTATTCGCCGACGGAACCAGAATCCTCCTGAAGCCGAGTTTTTCAGCTTCGGCGATTCGTTGTTCCACCCGGCTGATGGGACGCACTTCCCCTGTTAAACCCACTTCTCCGGCAAGGCACATGCCGGGATCGATCGTCTTATCGAAATTAGACGAAAGAACAGAGCAGATCACAGCCAGATCAATGGCCGGATCCGACACTTTAATACCCCCGGCGATGTTCAAAAACACATCCTTGGTAATTAATTTAAAACCGGCTCTTTTTTCGAGTACCGCCAGGAGCATGTTCAATCGGCGAAGGTCGAAACCAGTGGCAGATCGTTGCGGGTTTCCATAGGCTGCCGAACTGACCAGGGCCTGCACTTCGATCAGGAAGGGACGGATCCCTTCAATGGCCGCAGCAACCGAAGTCCCGCTCAATCCCTGATGTTCGGGATTGATCAGCAGTTCGGAAGGATTGCTAACTTCTCTCAAACCATCTTGTTGCATTTCGAAAATGCCCATCTCGTGGGTTGAACCAAAACGGTTTTTACTGGCGCGCAAAATACGGTACATGTAATTACGGTCGCCTTCAAACTGAAGTACAGTATCGACTACATGCTCAAGCACTTTGGGGCCGGCAATGCTTCCTTCTTTATTGATGTGCCCGATCAGGATTACCGGTAGTGCCCGTTCTTTGGCTGTTTTCATGATTGCTGCGGTGCATTCGCGTATCTGGGAAACACTTCCCGCACTCGATTCAATCCATTCGGCACTAACGGTTTGAATGGAGTCAATGATCAACAGCCCGGGAACTACCCGGTCGATTTGCGCCAGGATGTTATCGAGCGAGGTTTCGCTCAGAAAAAGGCAGCTTTCGTTTTTTACGTGTAGGCGCAACGAACGGAGTTTGATCTGTTCGAGGCTTTCTTCGCCCGAAATGTACAAAACCAGGCGGTTTTCGACGGTTAAGGCCATTTGCAGGGCAAGGGTCGATTTTCCGATACCGGGTTCTCCACCAAGCAAAACTATCGAACCGGGCACAAGACCTCCACCCAGAACACGGTCGAATTCGGAATTTCCGGTCGAAAAACGTTCGTTTTTCCCGGTTTCTATTTCCGAAAGCTTCCTGGGACGTTCAAGCAGGTTTGAAACGGCTTTGCTGCTTTTTCTTGCCGAGCCGGTTATTTCGAGCTCTTCAATATAGGTATTCCATTCACCGCATGAAGGGCAACGGCCGATCCATTTAGGCGAGGAGGCGCCGCACGACTGACAAACATATAGGGTTTTTGCTTTCGGCATGGTTCAAAGATATTAAGAAAAAACGCAAACAACGAAGGAATCTTGTATATTGGATGCGGGATTCCTGATCCTCTTTGTTTTTACGATCCCGTCTCTTTTCTCCTCATGGGGAAATGAGAAATGAGCAGACGTGGATAAAAATATTTATTTTTGGTTCTGAATAACAACACAACCCATGGCACTCATCAAATCAATCTCCGGAATCAGGGGCACTATTGGTGGAAAACCAGGCGAAGGATTATCGCCGCTCGATATAGTCAAATTCTCGGCAGCGTATGCTGCTTTTATGCAACAACAATCGCAGATCCAACGTCTAAAAATTGTGGTGGGACGGGATGCCCGGATTTCAGGAGAAATGGTTTCTTCTCTGGTCGTTTCCACGCTGGTGGCCATGGGATGCGATGTGGTGAACATTGGTCTGGCATCGACACCGACCACCGAAATTGCTGTTCCCGAAGAAAAAGCCCACGGGGGGATCATTTTAACGGCCAGTCACAATCCCAAACAATGGAATGCCCTGAAACTTCTGAATGAAAATGGAGAATTCCTGACGGCGGACGAAGGCACTGAAATTCTTCGGATTGCCGAAGAGGAGCTTTTTTCTTTTACAGGTGTGGAACAACTTGGAAAAGTGAGGACGGAGGATTATACCGATTGCCATATTCAAAAAGTATTGAATCTGGACTTAGTCGACCGAAAAAAAATTCAATCCGCCCAGTTCCGTGTTGCGATCGATGCGGTTAACTCGGTTGGCGGACTTATTGTCCCCCAGCTCTTAAAAGCTTTAGGTGTTTCGGAGATTGTGGAAATCAATTGTGAACCCAATGGAAACTTTGCCCATACACCGGAACCCGTTACCGAAAACCTGAAAGATGTTGCAGCCCGGGTGAAAGCCGAAAAGGTTGATCTTTGCTTTGTGGTTGATCCCGATGTCGACCGTCTGGTCATCCTTAATGAAGATGGTTCCATGTTTCACGAAGAATATACGCTGGTTGCCGTGGCCGATTACGTGCTTTCGAAGACACCCGGCAACACGGTATCCAATTTATCATCGACGCGGGCGCTCCGTGATGTTACGGAAAAATACGGGCAAAGCTACTCTGCAGCTGCCGTAGGCGAGGTTAACGTGGTTGCGAAAATGAAGGAAACACAGGCAATAATTGGCGGCGAGGGCAACGGTGGTGTCATTTACCCGGCCAGCCATTACGGACGCGATGCCCTGGTGGGAATAGCCCTTTTTCTTTCCCTTTTGGCCGAAAAGAAAATGAAGTGTTCGGAATTGCGGGCCACCTATCCCAATTATTTTATGTCGAAAAATAAATTGGAACTCAACGTAGGAATCGATGTGGATGCTGTTTTACAGAAGATGAAGGAAAAATATTCTTCCGAGCGGGTGAACGACATCGACGGGATAAAAATCGATTTTGCCGAAAGCTGGGTGCATCTTCGCAAGTCGAATACCGAACCGATCATCCGGATTTATTCCGAAGCAAAAACGGAAAGGGAAGCAGAAAATTTAGCCCGTAAAATGATAAGCGACATGAAAGAATTTTGAAAAACAGACCTTTAAAAAATCTGGACTATGGAACAAATCATGGGCTTTCTGGCGCCAATTTTGGTTGCTCTAACTGTATTTTTTTTGAATTTTGGTTTACCCGGACGCTGGATCGAAGGGTACATAAACCGACCCGGTTCAGATAAAAAAATGAAATACCGGCTGAACGGTTTTCGGGTGTTTTGGGTGATTATCGGGCTTTGGTATCTGGCCGGATCCTTAAGGATTGTTCCCTTCGATTGGCTGTATCGTTTCCGCTGGTATGGTTTAGCCGGAGCTTTTGTTTCCGGAGTGATCTTTTCCCTTGCAGTGGTGTTGCCCCATTCGCCGGTGCGCAAAACATTTTTGGCAGATTTGTATCTGGGACGGGCCGAAAATCTGCAGTTTGGCAAAGGGAAAATCGATGCCAAAATGTGGTTGTACCTGGTTGGGGCCATCCTGCTCGAGCTGAATGTCCTTAGTTTTACGGCCCATCACCTGATGACTTTCGGGGAGAAGGCATCTCCGGGAATCGTGCTTTCGGCAGCGCTGCTCACTTTCTTTGTGCTGGATTACCTCACGTTTGAACACGTTCATTTGTACACGTACGATATTTTTGCCGAGCGTGTGGGCTTCAAACTGGGCTGGGGTTGCCTGGTTTTTTACGCGTATTTTTATGCCATCGGATTTTGGGCTACGGTCGATTTGCCCAATCCGCAAACACCAACATGGCTTTTGGTTCTTTATGGCGTGCTGTTTTTTAGCGGATGGATTCTGGCCCGGGGGGCGAATATGCAGAAATACTATTTCAAGGTCGATCCCGGCAGATCTTTTATGGGCATCCAGCCTCAAAGCATCAGCAATGGACAAAAAACGCTATTGGTCAACGGTTTTTGGGGCGTCAGCCGGCACATCAACTATTTGGGTGAGATCCTGATGAGCACAGGCATTATCCTTTGTATGGGTTATCCCGGAATAATTCTGCCCTGGCTCTACCCGCTCTATTATGTGGCTTTGCTGTTTACCCGACAGTATTACGATAACAAGCGTTGTGCCCGGAAATACGGGGATTTATGGAAAGAATACGAGCAAAAAGTTCCTTACCGGATCATACCCTATATTTATTAATCCGAAACCTTACAGGCGATAAATTTTTTGGGTGTTCTTTCCCATAACCGTCACGGCGCTTTTCCGGGAAAGAATCCGATGCAGGAAAAACGAAGCGAAACGGTTTCCACTTCCCGTGATACAGGAGGGTTTTTTCCCCAGATTGCGGAAACATTCCTGTACCACCTCATCGGGGCTTTGAACCCGGGGTGCCAGTATGCTGCTTTTTTCGGGTTTTGTGTTTTGATAATTCGGTGTCGATGTAGCTCCGGCACAGCAGGCCAGTACATCCACTCCCTTCGCACGCCATTCGTACCACAGGCTTTCGGCCAATACACGGTTAAACGCTTTTGTGGCTGCATACATGGCCAGATAGCCGCTACCCTGAAATCCCGCAAGTGAGGCCATCAACACAACGGCTCCTTTCCCTTTCCGAACCATTTTTTCGCCAAAATGATGAAGCAGGCCAACCGGGGTAAGCATGTTTGTCTGCGATAAACGGAGATAATCTTCGGGCGTATTTCCCAAAAAAGGCCCAATAAACGACATGGCTGCATTGTAAACCAGAAGGTTAATTTCCATTTCTTGTGTCTTTTCCGAAATATACTGAACAGCATCGGGTTTCGATAAGTCGCACTTCAGGCAATGCACGTTTACCGGATATTGTTCACAAAGGGATGCGGCAAGTTTCTGAAGAACGGACTCCCGTCGGGCAACAAGAACCAGGTTAAATCCGCAGGCAGCAAGGTAATGGGCAAAAGCAGCGCCCAGACCCTCTGAAGCACCCGCGATCAGGGCAGTTTTGCCATATTGTCTGATCATCCGGAGTCTGGATTTTTCATTCATGGATTTTTTGGATTCATTTAAACGGGCAAGTTACTACTTTGTAATTCTATTATGCAGGATTGGGATTTTCATCAATCCTGAATCCGGTAGGCCTGCAAAACATTACCATGGCGGATGTACAATACGCCCTTATCGATTACCGGGTGCGCCAGGTGTTCCCTGCTTCCCTTTGTTATCCGGAACCGGCTGATTGCATTTGGTTTTCCGGTTGACAGATCCACCCGGTCGACATTTCCGTTGTCGGAATAACAGAAGAGGGCATGATCGGCATAGATCAGACTGCCACGGAAACCCCTCAGGGAATCGAGTACCTGACCATTTTCCGTATCCAACACCAATAGCTTTTTATCATCGGAGGTAACGTACAAGCGGTCGTCTTTAACAATGAATCCGCCCATTTCGTTTTTTACCCGGCTGTTTCGCCATACTTCTTCGATGCTTTTTCCATCGGGGGAAAGCCTTAGTTTGTAGGCGCCTGTTCCTTTTTCGACACCCGATACGCCGTAAATGAAACCGTTTTCGTAAACCGGGGTATTGGTGTAGGCTCCCTCCAGTTTCACTGAATCCTCGTGAAACGACCAAATAAGGTTCCCGTTTGAGGCATCGAGCCCAAGCAAGTAATTTTTCGACAGGGTTACAAAAATCTTTTGATCCGGGAGTTCGATCAGTGTGGGCGATGTGAAGGCCACCTCATCGGACAGGGCTTTCGAAACCCAAATTGTTTCACCGCTTAACCGGTCGAGGCAAACAATGTTGGTATCTTTTCCTCCCGGGAAACAAAAGAGGGAGGAACCTTCGGCCAGAAGCGATTCACAATAACCAAAGTAGTTCAGCTTACCACCCAGGTCGTCGACCATGTGTTTCGACCATCGCTCTTCGCCGCTTTGGGCGTCGAAACAGGCAATGCGGCCCAGACCGGAGCTCACGTAAACGGAACCTTTATAAACCGTCGGTGTGGAACGGGCCCCGGGGAAACCCGACGAAAAACCTTCGCCCATGAATTCAGGGCCGTTGGGTGTTTTCCACAGCAGATTTCCATTCAGATCGAAAGCAAAAAGATAGCTGATGCTATCGTTTTCCCCGTTGATGAACAAACGGTCGTTATCGATCACCGGCGATCCGTAACCATTTCCCAGGATATCGGTCTCCCAGAGCAGCCCGGGGCCTTTTTCGGGCCAGGTTTTAAGCAAGCCTTTTCCGGGATAAATTCCGTCGCGGTTTTCACCCCGCCATTGGGCGATACGATTCGAGGATTCGGAGCAAGCCGAGAGAATCAGAAGGAATGAAAATAAAGTGGAGTTGAAGATTTTCATATTCGTTGGATAAATAAAAGTGAATGGTCTTGTCTATCGACTGTAAAAATAAAAGAGAAAACGGGAAAAATACGTTAAGAGGGTGTTAATGGTATTCCGTTTTGATTCCCATGCTTCAGAAATCATGGAGAATAATGTCGAACGACCCCTTTAATTTTCCGTTTTCTATTCGCTATCTTCGTAGCCTCATTAGAGCACATGAACAAGCCGGAAAGGATAATTCCAAAAAATAATTCAGAGCGGAACCGTTTCATTCTGAAATACAGTTTAAGAGGCCTTCTGTCCCTGACTCTTCTCTTTGCATTGATTGTGTTGTTTAAGGAACTTTATTTTGATCACGATCCCGAGTACTGGATTGACAAATTCTACAACAATAGTTTGGTTATTCATCTGGTTTATGTGGGATCCGAAGTTTTTTTCGGGCTTTTTCCTCCTGAAATTTTCATGTTCTGGGCCATTCACACCGGCGATTCCCTCGTCTATTTTCTCAATATCCTGTTTTTTACGGGAGTTTCCCTGGGAGCCGGGCATTTGGCTTTCTGGGGAGGCAGATATCTGGCACATATATTGGGGACCCGCATCCATCAGCAAAAAATGGTGGTCAAATATTTCCCGGTATTTAAGAAATTTGGGGGATTGCTGATCATCATTGCTGCCCTTACTCCCCTTCCCTGGGCGACTATTTCCCTTGTTATTGGGGCTGTAGGATATTCGTACAAACGTTTTTCTCTTTTTGCCCTCAGCCGGATTGTTCGTTTTGTCCTGAATGGCTTTCTGATCTATCAAACAGGAAATTTATTGTTTTAAGTTCAGCCTGTTTTTCGGGCACATGCTTCATTTTTACCCTTTGTTGCCTATTTTTTTTACAAACAAAAGGAAAAATTGTTAGATTTGACTCAATGCAACCGATTGCAAAGATCAGATCAATTATTTTTAAACAAAAATGTTTAAACGATTGAATGAAAAGATAAATAATTACTAAACCGATTAATTAGAGAGGAGACAGAGATGAAAACAAAAATGAAAAAGGGGAAGGTTTTTTTACTCTTTTTTTTCAGTATTTTGACTACGTTGGTTGGAAGGGCTCAGGAAATACCGCTGGTTTATGATTTGGAGCATACCGGGGCCGATTGCCCGGCTCCTGTTTTGCCCGCTTTTCAGGATCTTCCGGTTATTGAGCCCCTGACCGATCCCTTTGCATGGTCGGATGGAAGGGGTCGCGACACAACTTTTGCTGCCTGGCGATGCCGTAGGGCCGAGATCAAAGCTGAGTTGGAGCGCTACGAAATCGGGATCAAGCCGGGGAGGCCCGACTCGATTACCGCTTCGTATGCCAATGGTTTGTTAACCGTGAACATTACCGTCAATGGTGAAATGCTTACTCTTACCTCGACGGTGGTTCTCCCCGAAGGAGAGGGACCTTTCCCTGCTGTAATTGGCATGGGGGGTGGATCCGGAAGTCTTCCGGCAGATATTTTTTCGAGCCGGAATATTGCCCAGGTTTCTTTTAACTTTAGCCAGGTAATGGCCCACACACAAGGGCGGGGTAAAGAACCCATCAATAAACTCTACCCCGATTTGATTTATATGGGTGCTTACAGTGCCTGGCCCTGGGGTGTCAGTAGGTTGATCGACGGGCTCGAACTGGTTTCCGATGTTCTTCCCATCGATTTGAGCCGCCTTGCGGTTACGGGTTGCTCGTTTGCCGGGAAAATGGCTCTTTTTGCCGGAGCGCTCGACGAACGCATCGCGCTAACCATTGCACAGGAATCGGGCGGGGGAGGTGCAGCTGCCTGGCGCGTTTCGGAAACGCTGGGTGATGTGGAAAAATTATCGAATACCAGTGGCGCCTGGTTTATCAGCGATATGTTTCAATTCAGCGGGAAGAATGTGTCCAAACTTCCCCACGATCATCACGAATTGATGGCTCTGATTGCACCCCGGGCTTTGTTTGTACTCGGAAATCCTGATTATGTATGGCTGGCCGACGAATCGGGTTATATATCCTGCAGGGCTGCCCACGAAGTGTGGAAAAATTTTGGTATTGCCGATCGCTTTGGATTTTCTATTCTGGGAGGACATACCCATTGCGGGATTCTTCCCAGCCAGCGACCGGAAATTGAAGCATTTGTTGAAAAATTCATGTTGGGCGACACAACGGTGAATACGAATATTACGACCCATACGTATCCCAATGTCGACTATTCGCGTTGGTACGAATGGTGGGGATCCGATACAGCTACTTTCGCATTGCGTGATCGTTTCGGAAGCGAATCGATCTGGCTTGAGGCCGAATGCGGCGAAGTAGGTTACCAATGGAACGTAATGGATTATCCCATTGCATCGAATGCGAGTGTGGTGACCGCTAAATCAGGGATCAATAACAGTTCGGTTGCTCCTGAAGACAGCTCCTCTACCATCTATTACCCGTTCACAGTGACCTGTGATACGACGTATCATATTTTTGCGCGGATCTATTGTCCCACCAATAAGGGGAATGCACTGTGGTTAAAAATGGACGACGGTTCGTTTAAAAAAGTGGGCGGACTGAACACCGTTGGCTTACAATGGAAAAAACTACTCAGTACCCGACTCACTCCGGGCGAACATTACCTGGCTGTTGCCTTCACAGAAAGTGGTACACGACTCGACAAATTCTGTATTTCCAACCTGAGTACCTTGCCGGCATTGGAAGGGGAAGCCGCCGAAAATGCCTGCATCCCGGTTCAACCCGTTGGTGTAGGTACAATAGCTATTTCTGAAGGATTTAGCCTGGGGCAGAATGTCCCCAATCCGGTGAAGGGAAAAACCCGCATTTCGTTTTCAATACCCAACGACGCTCTTGTGTCGTTGAAGGTTTACAATGCACAGGGTATCGAAGTTGCTGATTTGGCTGGGGGAATGTTTCCCGGTGGAAGCCATAGCGTTGATTATGATCCGGGTAATGTGCCACCGGGGATCTACGTATATACTCTG
>DAIMEA010000076.1:0-12273 GCA_036725585.1 Prolixibacteraceae bacterium
TTTAAAAAGACTTTTTCCGAAGCATTGGCCTACCCGCTCACCATGGTGGTAATAGGAACCCTTGTGATCGGTTTTTTCCTGCTTACCTTTGCCTGGACCCGCGAACGAATCCGACCACCCAAAAGCCAGAAGAACAGTCTGAAAGAAGATTTTAAAAACCTCCTGGGCAATGTGCCCTGGTTTATCCTGTTAGGGGCTGGGGTGATGACCTTGATCTTCAATTCGGTCCGCGACGGTGTGGCTGTCTATTATTTCAAATACTACATCGTCGACGATACGGCACTGGCACTCTCCGGAATGACCTTTACCTTCAGTACGCTCTATTTGTTGTTGGGGCAGGCATTCAATATGGTCGGCGTGGCTATGGCCAAACCCATATCTGCCCGGATCGGCAAACGAAAAACCTTTATGTATGCTATGCTCGCAGCCGCCCTGTTGAGTGTTCTGTTTTCGTTTTTCGAACAGGAACAGGTGCTTTTTGTTTACATCCTTCAGGCAATCATTAGTTTTTGTGCTGGCATCATTTTCCCGCTATTGTGGTCGATGTATGCCGATGCCGCCGACTATTCCGAATGGAAAACCGGGCGTAGGGCAACCGGTTTGGTCTTTTCGGCTTCCAGTATGTCGCAGAAACTGGGATGGACCCTGGGCGGAGCCGTTTCGATGTGGCTCCTCGGTTTTTACGGATTTCAGGCCAATGTGGAACAGGCTCCCGAAACCATCAACGGGATTAAATACCTGCTGGGAATTTACCCGGGTATTGCAGCGCTCCTGTCGGCAGCCTTTATGTTTTTCTATAAACTCGACAACCGGACCATGAAAACCATTGAAAGCGACCTGGAAAAACGCCGTCGGTCCGAAACGGACGTGTAAAAGGTAGAAATTCAAATATTTAGCATTTTCTTGAAATCGGTATTTCGAGGTGTCATTCCGAGAGTTGACCCAAAAAAGGGCACAATGTGAAAATGACAAGGATTGGACGCACTGGCGGATATTCTTTGCCCCGGCATTTATGCCGGGTTTCGGGGAGCATAACAAAACACACCCGGCCACGGCATCGCCTGGGAAAAAGTACGCACCTTGTTTGGCCGGAAAGCAGATGGATCATAAAAGAGATTTTTTGTGTTTATTTCGCATACTGCATTTTGAGAATTCAGTTATTGGATCAATATTGTTCACTATTGCTGACAAACAAAACAGTTTTTTAACCCGGCTTATTTTTCGAAAACAATGGGCCTGACACCTTCCCGGGTCATGTTCAGGGGCCGGATCAAACCGTTCGCATCGTGTTCGAGATATTCAATGCACACCCTTCGTTCGTACGGACTTGGTCCCTGCACATGATAGAAGAGATACCATTGGCCTTCGATTTCGATAATGGAATGATGCACATTTCTCGATCGGTTATCGAAAAACACTCCTTTGTATTCAAAAGGTCCCAATGGAGTTTTTCCTATGCTGTATTCCAATAAGTTGGCTACAAATTCACCTTTGTACGACGGGTATGTCAGATAATAGTTTTCCTTATAACGATGCATCCACACTCCTTCGTGAAAATTTTTGGCATCGATTTTCATGATTTCACTTTTCCGGCTGATCATGTCTTCATTTAAAATGACGACCCGGAGCTCGTTTTGGCCAAAATAGAGGTAAGGTGTGCCATCGGTGTCGATAAAAATCATGGGATCCATTACCCGTGTGTCGCCTTCGTTTCTTTCGATCAGAGGTTTCCCAAGAGCATCCGAAAAGGGGCCATGGGGTCGATCACCAATAGCTACCCCAATCTGATCGTCGGCCGGGAAATAGAAATAGTACGTTCCGTTTCGCCGGGCGCAATCGGGCGCCCACGCCCATCGATCGGCCCAGGAAAGATCGGCGAGACGAAAAATGACCCCATGATCGGTCCATTCCGAAAGATTATTTGAAGAAAAACAATGCCAGTCGGTCATATCCCAGTCGCTGCTTCCGGCCCGATCGTGCGAAGGATAAATCCACACTTGCCCGTCCCATACATGAGCCGAGGGATCGGCATGGAAATCAGGAAGAACGGGTTTTTGAGCAAAAAGCAAAACCGCAGGCATACAAGCGAGGCAACTGATCAGGCAGACGATTCGATTCATGAATATATTTTTAATGAGTCCTCCTAAAAATAGAAAATGATTTGTAGATTTGATTGTCCAACCATCAATATTTGAACCCATGAAACCGGAAAGAGGCTTTTTCTTCTCGTTCAACCGACTTCCAGGCATAATCCATTTCTTCATGCTTGTTTTTTTTGCCGGGTGGTTTTTCCTGTCCTGTTCCCCGTCGAAATGCCTGATGTGTGAATTGGACAACCGGACTATTCATCAGGTCGATCTTAACGATGATGCGGCTGAACGATATGGGAAAGAACGTGTTTTTACGTACTTTGAGCCCTTGCCGGTACGGTCGGCAGGTAACCGTGTTCAGGTTTATCTGGTCGATTGTGAGGAAACCGAACCCTATCGTCTGGTTCAGAAAGAAGAAAAGGAAAAATTCATCCGGGATCATTTGCTGATTGTCGATTCCCTGGATATTGAATCGATCCGGAAAACTTCCGATACCGATCTGTTTTCCGAGAAATTAACGGTTGAAAAACTATTGAATCAATTTGCTGACAATCCCCGTTTCCGTTTTTGTCAGCGAATACGCGAACCCCTTAAAATTGAAATTCGAGGAATGACAGCCCTTCGCACCCTCGACTCGATGACCCTGCCCATCATGCCCGGAGATATTCCCGTAAAACGCGACGTGCTCGGTTTTTCGGAAAACGGAACCATGATGACTCTGGGGCTCGAAGCTGCTTTTCTGCCTTCGGTATTTGTTATAGACAATAAGCATCGTTTTAACCTGGGCCTTCTTACAGGCTACTGGCCGGTCGACGGTGGACATTTCGTTCCTCTGGCCATTCATCCCCGGTTTACATTCAACGATTTGACCCATCCCCTTTGGGGGAATTGCCATGCCGGATACCTCTTTGCCGATCTGGGCACCGCGTACGATATTTCCGGTCCCTTCGACAAGTTTTGGTCGAACAAGCTCAATGCCTTCTTTTGGGATATAGGCGCCGGATGGGATTTTGGACTGAACAGGAACCTGGACCTATCGGTCGATTTGGGTTATCGCCAAACGGTTCTGCCTTTGTTGTCGCAGGAAGGATATGCTGCATGGCTTGAGTGTTTGAAGGCAAACGGGATCCCTTATTCCGACTATCCGCGCCGCCGGTCCGGACAATTGTTCCTTCGGGTAGGTGTAACCTTTTAATTTGCTGATTATGAAACGTACCCTTCCTTTGATACCCATCATTTTCTTGCTTTTGCTTGTTCTTTCCACCTGCGAAGAGGCGATCCTTCGTGATGATTGTGCCGACCTGGAGGATGTTGAACTGACGCTGTTCGCCGAATTTTGGACCGATTGTGCGCCCGAAGATTTTCTGCCTGCCGCAGGCGCCGGATTCCGGATCATCCGGGGAAACGATACTCTTTTCACCGGAAATCTCGATGGAAACGGTCAATTTCGGACCGGCCCGATTGAAAACAGTCGTTGTGGTATGAACAACGTGACAATTGAAGCGGTTTACAGGGGAAAATCCGTACGGGAAACCTTTGGCGTTCTCTGTTGCGACACGATCCTTTCGTATGTTTTTAGCGATATAGCCTGTGACGAGCCGGTACCCTTCACCTGCGAAAGCCTCGATACAATTATTCACAAAAGCATCGTCACTACCGGTGAATGCATTGCCCTTAATGCACCCTTTGATGCGCTCAGAAACAACAACGTTCTGCTTTGGGCGGCTGAACGTATATCGATCGATCTGACCGAACTTTTTGCTTTGCGTGGACGAATTTTCCTGGAGAGCCTGATTCCGGAGCCTTCCGCAACAAACGTTATCCTTGAAGCGGGGGAACGGCTTGAGATATACTTCAATGTCGATCGTTCTTCCTCCGACACAATAATCCCGGTTGTGCTTTCGCTTCCAACTGCCTGTATCGATTCGGCCGGGAATAAAGTATCGACGGGCGCCGTCACCCTGGCGCTTGATGCAACAATATGCGATCCGGAAGTATGCTATTGCCCTTTTGGAGAAAATGATACGCCGAAAACACACTATGCTCCGGAAAAGGTTGCCGTTGGTAACAGCCGAACCTTCGATTTTACACTGCTGGAGTTATCTCCCGGGAGCTTGAGCGAGAATTGTTTGCTGCAAATCGACAGTATACGTCGGATGGATGGACGGCCTGCTGCCGTGAAGTCGAATAACGAAGCCTGGGCGATTCAAAAGCATAATCAGGAGGAAGCGCTTATGTCCACCGGGGATTTCCTTAGCGTGGATGCTCTGTTCGCCCCACCGCTTGGAGGTAGCTATACCGAAGATTTTACGGTGTTTGCATCGGTTGTTTCACCGTTAAATCCGGGGAATGCAATTCTCTGCTCGTTTCGTTTCCGGCTAAGCGGAGAGGGTTGCGAGGTGCTATGTCCCGAAATAAAGGTTCTCGCCCTGGGCGCCTCGTTACCGGGTAATGTTCCTTTTCTGCCGGGCTCGTCGAAAATACTTTCCGACGATGAACCGATTGCGCAAATGCTGGAAGGAATTATGTCAACGACCTGTTTTGATGCCCTGGAACAAAACGGATCGGCCTTGTACCTTCTTTCGCCGGGTTCGTCGGTTTCGTGCAGCGAAATTCGGATCGAAATCCAACGGGAAACTCTGGGCGTGTACGACGATCGGCAATTTTTTCAAGCTGATCTTTCTTCTCCTACGCTTTCCGATCGGCAGCCGGTATCCCTGCTCATCAACTTTAACCCCCCCGATCTGGCCCAACATTATAACGCGCAGCATGATGGTACCTATCGATGCCGGATTCGACTCCGGGCTTTGACGGGAGAAACAGAACTATGTTCGCAGGTGTTTGATGTTTCGGCTACCGTTCATGAATTTTCGCTCGATTCACGCGATGTAATTCCTATGGAAGCCTTCAGCCAGGTTTCGGCCTGGGCTTCCGAACCTTCGTATCATGTGTACGATATTGATCAGTTTAATGTACTCCTCCGGAACTACGGGATCCGGGAATCATTAACGCGATCCTTTGTCGATCTGTCTGTGGATCCTCATAAACCCCTCACGGATCATTCACTGTACTTTGATGTTGATACGCCGCTCGATTCGCTGGTGAATTTCACACAAAAGCCGAAGCTTTACCTGGTGAATACCGCAGGAAACAACTTTTCGATGGTAACCACCGAGGCACTTGCTCAATACTCGTCAGCCGATGACTTTTTTGCTGCATACGAATCGGGTGAATTGATGCAGACTGTTTTCAATGGTATCGATCCCGATGCTCTGAATTGGAGCAGGGTACGCCATAAAACAGCGTTTTCCTCGCTTGGAGGTATCAGCCTGGAACCGGGTGGTGTTTATGCGATTTGGGATCCCGAGGGAACGACCGAGTCGTTTTTCATCAACCTGGGGAAGGTTCGGATCTATTGTTCCCTGGCACTTATCTATGTTTCTTCGGTGAAATCGGGCCAGGATACCACCGATCCCGAAACCGGAGGTAACGGTAAGGCTTCGGTTTCCTTTTACGTGCAATATCCCATCCAATACATAAACGGATCGTTATGAAACGAAATCATTATCCGGTTTTATATCCGGTTTTCCTCGTCGCTCTTCTGATGAGTTGCCAATCGCCAAAGCAATCGGCTTACCAAAAGGGCGTTTTACCGGGATCGGGAAAAGCCACGGCGAAAACCCTGCTTCCGCCTCCCGTGAACAGTCCCGGCGAAAACGAATGGACGAAAGCCGTTTACCACGACGGTACCTATGGTAGTTTGCAGTTTGCTGCCGATCAATTTAAAGAAACAGCTCCTTTCATTGAATTGCTCGATAGTGGACGCAGAGAACGCTTGTGGTTTACCTCCAGCCGAGCCGACGATCTGTATTACGGTGAGAAAAAAACCAATCGCTATCAGCAAATATATTATTGCGAACGGGAAGTGGGTGAGGGAAAGGCCCCTGGTGAAGGCTGGGGCGATGTGACGCTTTTTGAACTGAGCACCGATCATCCTTTTTTGCAGGAATTTTACCGAGCGTTTAACCGGTCGACAAAAGGAAGCCTCGCATTAGCGGGCGACCGCCTGATTTTTTCGTGTGATTTGATCGGGGAGGGACGAATCGGCGATGTGAAAAACCTGTGGGAGCTTCCGCGTACGGTTACCGGATACGGCCACCCCAAACCCATAGCCGAATTATCCGACGATCGAACCTGGGAATCGCAGCCAGCGCTTTCCGTCAACGGGAAGCACCTGTTTTTTGTATCCAACCGGCTTATTGCTGATGACGGAGTTAGCGTTCAGGATGGACAAAGCATGGGCGACCTTAACCTGTTTTACAGTTTTCGCGAGGGAGAGACATGGCGAAATCCTGTACCGGTAAAAGAGGTGAATACCTCGTTCTTGGAATGTTCTCCTTTTATTGATGAGAAATCCGGAATTCTTTTGTTTGCTTCAAACCGGGGGGGGGAATATTTCATTTACCAGGTTCCAGTTCTTCTAAACGATGCGTATGGGGGGTATTCGATCGAGGCAAACGCTGTTCAGGTTTTTAATAAAAAACTCATTCCCGTTCATGATTCGGAACCCACACCGGTTGAGTTGTCGCCGGAGCATCCCCACTGGTTCCCCTTTGTTTATTACAACGCGCGTAATCCCAAATCACCCAGGGCCTTGTTCTGGTCTTCGGATCAGCCCGAAGGTTTGGGTAGTTTTGATTTGCATGCCTGCACCATGCCTTTTGAGGTAGAACTTAGAGCAACACTTGCCGATTGCTCCGACATGCCGGGATCCGTGCTTCAACCTTTGCTTTCGCTTCGGGGATATACACCGATGGAGGTGACCGATCAGGAAGCCACATTTCATTTGTATTCGGGGCTTCCCTACCGGCTGCTGGGGGGGTCAGAGGCTGGTCCCCAAACAGGTACCTATGCATGCGATTTGGATCCTTCCTTTATTTTCATTGGTTACAGCCGGATTAACGCAAACGACCCGCGCAACAAGGCGTTACACCATGAACTGTTGCAGGGCGCCGAGGTGGAATCAGAGCGAACACGCGGGAATGGAACCCTTTCCTTCGGCGTCGTTCTTTCCGATACCCTTCTCACCGATACCGTTTTTATTACCCGTGCCTGGGAGCAAAAACCCCCTTGTCCGGGTAAACTGAACATTGCCCCGGTGCATCGTTCCATTGCGTATTTTCAGACCGGATTCTGGGAGGTCAATACCACCGAAAACCTGAAGCGCGATTTATCCGCCCTGCACGAAGGTTTCGAGGTGTTCCCGGATAAGGACTTGTATCATCCTCTCGAAAAAATTGAGCGGTACCGAAGCGATTACAAGGCATTCCAATGGGAGGACCCTCTTTTTCCAATCCGTCCCGACGACGGATACACGTATTCAATAGCCAATGCACGCTGGATTGAACTGCATCCCAATAATCTTTACTGGGGCGACCGTCCGGGTTTCGATGCCTCACGGGAACAGCGGTTAAAGGGACGCCAGAACCGGATTGAACAGTATCTCGAGTATGCCCTCAAAGTGGATGAAAACCTGAAAAACCTGACCGATACCATCCGTTTTCGCTATATCGACCTGCTTGAAAAACATAAAGATCAGAAACCGATCCTCCTGATTGAGATTTTTGCCGTTTCTGACCAACGCGAAGTTTTGCGGGGCTGGTACATAGGCGATACGGTACATTATCGGGGCAGTGAATACGACGAAAAGAAAAAGGAATTTCGTACGGAGCCGGTAAAAATTGTTCCACCTCAAGTGAACGAACGGAACAAAACCCTGGAATCCATCCTGCCTTGCACCCTCGAATGGAACAGTTGGGGAAATAATGGTAGTTTCCTGGGAATCAATCAGGAGAAAACCGTGTTAAATACCAATCTTTCCCGCCTGAGGGCATGGTTTGGGTACCGGGAAGTGTTGAAACGATTGCGAGACGATCCCGCATTTGAACGTCTTTTACAGAAAGGAAGGGTAGCTTTGCCGGAAAATGAAGTGCCATACAATCAGGCAGATATAATCATTATCACCCGGGGAAAACGCGAAGACGGCGATGTGAAAAATCCAACCGATCCCTATCCGGCTGCCAACAATCCGAGCGGGAACGGCTATTACGACTACGACCGGATAAGGAGGATCGAAATCCAGGCCCGACTTCTGTTTCAGGACGAAAAGAAGGTGGTCGAAAATTATTGTTGTGATCCCAATGGTGTTCGTTTCAAATAGATTTGTATCTTTACATCATCTTAATCGTTGACACATTTATGTGGGGACACCATATTATTATTGAAGGACCTGTAAAACTTTTTGCAGGTTCTTTTTGTTATAGTCGCGTGATTTTATTGAAGAAAAAAATAACGAAAAACAAAGTGTATGAAAATCAGGAATTTAATTTTTCTTGCTGTTTTTGCAACAGGATTTGTTGCCTGTGACGAACTGGAAGAAGCCTCAACGATTGTCGTATCGACAAAATTTGATATTGAAGTACCCGTTGCGCCTGACCAGAATGTTTCGGTTGCCCTGAAATCGGTGTCTGCCGATGAAGAACATCTTTTCAGCGGCCAGGCCGATTTTAACCTGGCCAATAATCCCGATCTAGCTGCATCGGTTAACAAAATAAAAAGTCTGGTTTTAAACGGAGGTTCTGTTGATGTGCCGCAACTCAGCAGCCCGAATGAAATTCTGACGATGACCATTGAAGTTTATCTGGGTACACAGAAGATCGTTGGTTTGACCAAAACCAATCTGACAGCTTCGTCCAATACCTTTACATCAGAGGATATTGCAGCCTTAACGGCTCTTCAGAATCAGTTGTCTTCCGCTCCGGGCGAAACCTACACCTTTAAACTGAACGGAAAGGCCAATTATCCGGTCGATACCACGGTGAAGGTGAAATTCAATTCGGATGTAAAAGCATCGATTCTGTAAATCTTTGCAGATAAAAATTTACGGGATTTTTCCCCTCAGAACAAGGACCCAGAAATCAGGAATTATTTCATTGATTTTTGGGTTTTTGTTTTTTCGATTTCGCTAATCTTATTTACAGCGAGAACCAATAATTGAGTTTAATTAGAAACAGGTTACGGGCATAAGTTTCCCCAAAAGATCCTATTGCTTCATCTAGGGTAGAATTGCTTATTTTCCGGTGATCGGTTTGTTCGTTCGACCAAACCAGGTATAGCCTCGATCCGGGCAGATATTCCCAGCGAAACACAAGGTTGGAGCGAAACTGAGTGAAACAGAAATCGGGATTTACAAATCCGATGCCATCGGCTGTCTGGTTCCTGTTCTCATCAAAAACAGGCTGAAACAAACGAAAACGGTTTTCATAGTTTTCATGAAGTGGATGGGTAACGATTTTATAATTTGAATAGGCTCCAATAGAAACAAAAGGGCTTCCATAATACTGAACCGAAAATTCCGGGCTAAGGTTGTAATCGATCCGGAATGTAGTCGAAAGAGTTTGTTGATCGATTCGACCCAGCACATAAACCGGTTCCCGCTCGCGAATTGTTTGCGTTACATACTGTAACTCATTTTGGTTAATCGTCATGGAGCCGGAAAGTGAAATGCGCAATGTATTGATTGGGTGATAATTGATTGATGGTGAAAGAGTGAACTGTTGTGCACTTTATTGCTCGCCCCATTCATAAAAACCGTAAAGATTAGCTGAAAAAAGCTTCGATCCGTCGGTGCTGATCTTGAGCGTTGCATGGGTTTTGGCTGGCATTTTCATTGCCGGCCCTCCTCTTAATTGTCTTGTGTCGGTTGCATTGGAAAAATAACAGGCATGGGTGTTGATGCTCCAACGGTTTAGGAATTGAGTATAAAATGAATAACTGAAATGGGCATATAAGTAGTTGAATGAGTAATCCCAGTTATTGATTTGAGTGAGACTGGTATTTAAAGCCCGGATTGCCCCTTTGGGTTGGTTGATGAAATAGGATACGGTATTCTGGTTTTGAATTAAATCGGCCTGTTGCATGTATCCCAGGTCGTTGACTTCAAAGCCGGGTGAAAGAAAACTGAAAGATGTTGAATAACGCCAGAAACCTTTACTTCCTTTTCCAATTTCAATTTTTCCACCATAGCCCGATAGTTGCGTAAGCTTGTCATTAAAATCCACATGAAGGGCATCGGGACGTTGATAATACCGTGCAGAAGAAGACTGTAATAAGCACATTGCTTCCTTGTCTCCGTTTATGTGGCTTCCCATCAGCCGGGCATCCAGATAGAATTCCTTATCGTTCCACTGGTGGAGGAAATCAATACCTCCCGAAAAGGCATTTCGGTTTAAAAAGTTAAATCGATCCTCATCGCCCAGACGATTCACGGCAGTTCCTATGCCACCCAAAACAGTGTTCCCGCTATTGAAATCTTTCTGAAAACGGGCTACAGTATAACTGGTCAGTGGCTCAACTATTTCTTTTCGTTCGTTTATTCCATCGCTGATATCGGCCATTTCGTTGTTTGTCAAGCTTTGCAATATGCCCAGGGAAAAACCGTCGGCTGTTTTACCGCTTAATTTTACGGCGCTGATAATTGAAGTGGTTCCTGGGTAATTCATGTATTCACCCTCCGCTCGTTCGGGGATATAGGAAGGAGCCTGGCCGATACGCCGGGAATAGAATAGGCTGGTGCCGTTGGTTTCAAATTCAAAAATATTTTTTCCTTCAAGAAAGAAAGGCCGTTTTTCTTCATAGAAGGTCTCAAAGGCTGTCAGGTTCATTTCCGAAGGATCGGATTCCACCTGTCCAAAATCGGGATTGATGGTTACATCGGCTGTAAAATTGCTCGACAATCCTATTTTGGCATCCAGTCCGAAACTGACAAAAGGTGACATTCCGTTTTTGGCATAAGGATTGGCGGGATCTTTTTCCACGGTGGTTATTTTCCCGAAAGCATAGGGCATCAGTTCAACTCTGTGCGATCGGGGTAAGTCCCGAATCCCCTCCAGATGCCCAAATTGGTACAACATTCCGGGTCCGGTTGAGGTTTGCGGTTCCCAGTCACTTTCTTCCTGCAAGCGGTCGAGCCAGCGCCATACATGCATGCCCCAGGTTTGAACCTCTTCGTTGCTGTATCGTAATTGGCTGAGGGGAATTTCGTATTCAACCACCCATGCTGTATCTTCTATACCTACCTTTGCAGTCCAGACCGCATCCCAACTGTGATCACCGTTCATGGGATTGGTCAGGATCATGTCGATTTTTTGCCCGGCAGCGGTTACATTGAACTCGAATCCGGTGCGGTGATCGTGATAAGAGTCGAAATTTATACCGACCACATCGCCCATGAGCTGGTCGCGACGACCCGCTTTCCTCGAAATTTTTTCGGGTTCAAAATCCACAGCCCGGATCGCAACGTACATGTTTTTATGATCATACAAAATGTTAATGTAGGTTGGATAGGTTGGTGGGGCTCCTTCGTTGGGGATCCATTGCACAAATCCGCCGGACCAGTTATCGTTCTGCCAACACGCATCATTCAAAATACCGTCAATAACCGGAGCTGGATCCGAAAGAAGATGGGTAGTATATGTTCTTGATGCAGGCGATTCCGATAATTCACTGTCTTGTGCCCGGGCAACCGAAATTGTGAAAAGAAAAACCAAAAACCATTCATAGGGTTTCATAGATCTGCGAGGTTTAGGTGTGAAAATGTATTGACAAAAATATCTATTTATTTTTGCAGACAATTTTTTTTCCGCGACCCCTTAAAAAAGTTTACCTTGATTTTTCAATACGATTCGCTTCTGAAAACCTTGGAAAGTCGTTTATTTTTCATCAAATTTGAAGAAAAACAAAAGTTTTGTTATGCAAAGAATTGTATTGATCATTTTTATTGCTGTTGGTGCCTTGCACGTTCCGGCATTCTGCCAGCAAGCCCTGTGGAACAGTCCCGGTCTTGTTTCTCCCGAAGTATTCGAAAATAAATTGGTCACCTTCCGTTTTTCTGCACCGGCTGCCGATACGGTTTGGATCACCGGTGACTTTCTTCCAACAGAAAAGATAAAAACGCCCTGGGGCGAATTCGACATACCCGGAAAGGCTCTATTGAATAAAGATACGGCCGGAGTCTGGACCTTTACGTCCGGACCGCTCGAATCGGATTTGTATAGTTATTCGTTTATCGTTGATGGTTTGTATACGACCGATCCGAACAATGTATACAAAATCAGAGATGTAG
>DAIMEA010000077.1:0-12217 GCA_036725585.1 Prolixibacteraceae bacterium
CTGGAAAAATACACCTGCTGAAATGCGTTTATGTAAAGTTTATTTGTATTTTTAAGCTTTTTCACTTGCTTGCAGCAGGTGCGCGCTGCTCATGCAGGGCGCACACAGCCGGTCATAAAACATTGCGCGGATTGTGCTAAATTTAAACGACATAACAATTAATCAACGACAGCTTCGGCTTGATACGGAAGCGCTTCGAAATGCGCAACGTTTCATACCGGCAAACCGTTGTGCGTCAGCTTAACAAAAGACATCCTGCAAAATTTCGACCTAAAAATGTTTCAATATTTGGAAACTTTTATATCTTTGTCCTGTTAATAGAAATAAATAATAATGAGATATTTTGAGACAAGATTTATGAACGAAGCGGAAGAGTTTATCGCTCAACTTGACTCGAAAACAGCAAAAAAGATATTCTATAATATTGATTTAGCAGATCAAACGAATGACCCTAAATTTTTCAAGAAACTACAATATGATATTTGGGAATTTAGGACAAAGTTTGCGGGACTCCAAATCAGACTTCTTGCATTTTGGGACAAGTCTGATAATAAAGAAACCTTGGTGATTGCCACTCACGGATTTATAAAAAAAGTCGATAAAGTACCTAAAAATGAGATTGAAAGAGCGGTGAAACTGAGAGAGAAATATTTTGAAAGCAAACAAAAGAAGTAAAATTATGGCAACTAAAGAAATCAAGACCTATTCGCTTGCTGAAATGAAAGACAAATATATTGGCAAGGTTGGGACAAAAGAGAGAGATGAATACGAATACGAACTTCGTATGGACGTATTAGGTAAAATGATTAAAACTGCCAGACAAGAACGTAATTTGACTCAAGAAGAACTAGGTAGACTAGTTGGCGTTCAGAAAGCACAAATTTCAAAACTGGAAAGTAGTGCAAATAGTGCAACGATTGACACAATTATTAAAGTTTTTAAAGCATTAAAAGCAGAGATAAATTTTAACGTGAAGCTTGAAAATAACTTTGTAAAACTAGCCTGATAAAAAAGCCGAACGCACAACACACAATATAGCCAATAAGGGTTTCAGTGGTATGCGAAGGCTTTTAGCCCGCTTCAACTTTTGGTGTACCTTGATAGGAAAGAAGCCCGCAATCCCTTACTAACCATACCGCCACCGTTATGCGCCACATAAGTTCCCAGAAAAAGAACATTTTGTTCTCGATTTGAGAATTTATTCCTATCTTTGTTCGCGTAAAAATTAAAAATGAAACGAATATTTTCAAAAGGCACTCTTAGAGATTATTGGGAAAAACACGCCGATTGTGAGCAACATTTAAAAACCTGGTATGATACGGCTATGAATGCTGATTGGAAAAGCCCGAGCGATGTTAAGAAAACATATTCGTCCGCGAGTATTTTGAAAGGTGGTAGAATTGTTTTTAACATCAAGAGAAATACATATCGACTGATTACAAGAGTAAACTTTAAGAAACAGTGGATGTTTATTCGGTTCATTGGCACACATGCCGAGGATAACAAGATAGATGCAGAAACAATTTAAAAAAAGAGACATGAATATAAAACCTATAAAATCCGAGAAAGATTATCAAGAAGCACTTCAAAGACTGGATGAACTTTTTGATGCAAAAATTGGAACACCAGAAAGTGATGAAGCTGACATCTGGGCATTGCTAATTGATAATTATGAGAACGAGCACTATCCGATTGATGCTCCTGATCCAATTGAGGCCATTTGGATTAGAATGGAAGAAATGCAAATTAAACAAGTCGATTTAATTCCTGAGATTGGAGGAAAAAGTAGAGTTTCTGAAGTACTCAACAGAAAAAGAAAATTGACTGTCGATATGATAAGAAAATTAACAACTAGACTTGATTTATCTGCCAATTTATTGATAAAAGACTATCAATTAACAAAATAATACCGCGCAACAAATTAGAAATTAAGGCACAGTTAAGCCCTGAAAAAAGGCAGTAAGTTCGAGGCTTGCTGCCTTTTTTCAGGGGTAACGACCCCCTTTTTGCACGCTTAATTGTGTTTTTCCGCCAGCTGGCGGATAGGTAAAACCGCTCTTGTTCAATGCACTGTACTATGGGAATTAAATAAAATTGGCAGGGTTCTTTTTCATTGTTTCTCCTCTTTTTGTTACCCGTTATTCGTGGTCGCCATACCTTTTCGGTTTATCTGGTCCTGTTTGATTTTATATGAAGAACATCGTGATCATATTCAGATAGTTTCGTTTTTAAGACAGTTTACGACAATTCCCGTAAGTACTTTATTTTGTGCTTCAGAAGCTATCGAAAGTGTACCCAGAAAAGAGAATACGAAAATAGAAATTCGCATGAGAAAAACAGATTAGTGATTGAACAGATGATAATAATCCAAATGAAGGGAGATATACCCTACTACCATTTATCTATTTTTAAAAATTCTATTTTCAGTAAACGGACGACAGCCTAATTCTTGTCCTTTTGCTCCCCAGGCTTTATCCAAATCTTAGCGAAAAGAGTAGACAACAGGGTTAATAGAAGAAAATCAATAAAGCAGAATTGGGTCAACGATTCAGCAGGAGTCATTTTTTTTACAAACAAGTTAAAAAGGGTAAGCAGAACAATTATCCCCGACATTATTATAAAAATGATTTTACTGCTTTGGAAAAATATACCGTTATCAAATCGTTTCCGGTGTATAATAAGAAACAGAATGAGTACGACAAGAGATTTGATGATAAAAATGATTATAGGTTTCATAAGCCAAAAATTAGTTTTTTTCTTTTGGGAACTCACATATTGGATAAATTTTTCACATATTTATGGTTTTCGCAACAAGCTCGTAACATTTTCATTAAAAATGAGGGGGGTATTGTTAATACACCCCCATTTAGTAATTACATTTTAGTTGTCGTATCCAAATTTACATTTCGAGCTAAGTTATCAATTCCACTTAATATATAACCAATTAATCTACAAATACCTTCTGTTAGCTCATTGCCACCGTTAATGGATTTCATTTCAAAAAAAGTCAATTCTTTCATAAGAGTTTTTTTAAGTTGTTAGTAATTAATTTTTTGCCATATTCCACCCTTCCATAAACGCGCTTGTATGCGTTTGCGGGTTTAAAACAATTTCAGCTAATAACATAATTCCAATGGCAACTAAAAAAGGATTTCCTCCATTCTCCTTTTTCATTTCATTGGCGTCCAATTCCCGAACGCCCGGGAAATTAAGATTTTTCATAACACAAAATTTTTAAGATTAAACATTTAAGTTAATTTTGTGCCAGCTCTCGGGCTGTCGCCCGGTAGCCTTCCTGTTCGCAAATTGGGGGCTGCCGGGTTTATTTTTGGCACTCACCACCTCCCGCTCAAAAGAGAAGGATTTGGATATGTGCTGGCTGTGAGAATTCTCTTCAGCTATATTACTATCCTTCCGTCCAAAAAAAAGCACGGAACGATTTTTTTTACTCTGATAAATTTTTTTCAAAAACCCCAAACAAACATTCCAATCTCTAAACAATCTGTTGCAAAACATCCTCAGGCAATTGTTTTTACCACATCCTGAAATATTCACACTTTTTTGAATAAAGCGCCCAATGGTCTCCCTCTTCTACCCTTTTCCCTTCGCGCAATACCACAATTTGATCGGCGTGAGTGACGGTACTTAAACATATTAGGGATTAAGACACAGTTGGGCCAAAAAAAGGGCAGTAAGTACGAGACTTGCTGCCCTTTTTTCGGAGATCGGAATTCGAAAACTACGCCAATTGTGTTTTAAATGGGCCCGTTTTGCCTTAGTTTTTGACCCAAAAACGGCCCTGAAAAATGAAAAACAAAACATTTTGAGCCATTTAAGAACAAAAACAGAAAATTATCGCTATTTTTCACGGGAAGCGCAAAAACGCCCAAAACAAAACCGGGATTTTTGCTCCCGGATAAGGTTTTTTAGACTGTCTGCCGTTGTGTGCAACCCAAAAAAACACTGAGAAAATAGCGCTTTATAATCGGCAAGCTTTAAAAGAAAAGTTTAATAACCTAGAAATTATTTCTTATTTTTAAGCATTAAAATAAATGAAATGAAAACATTATTTCTTGGATTTTTTATAATAATTATTCATGTGCAATTATCTTTCGCACAAAATGCTACCAAAGAACAGGAATTAATTAATCTCTCAAAAGAAAAATGGCAATGGATGTCAGACAAAAATGTAGATACACTAGCTAATCTCTTTCACGAAAAGGCAGTATTTGTGCATATGGGTGGAGCTTGGGGAAAAGAACAGGAACTCAATATTATCAAAAGCGGGGGCATTTGGTACAAGAAAGCGGAAATTCATGAAGTTTCAGTAAATATTATTGGCACAACGGCCATCCTCCTAAACAGAATAACACTGTTGGCTGTTGTTGGTGAAAATGAGGTTACCAATCTATTTGAGGTTACCGAAGTATATGTTAAAGAAGGTAATAGCTGGAAATTGGGGTCACTCTCATTCACAAGGTTGCTTGCTCCTCCAGGCCCTGCTCCAGAGTCACATTAACAAATATTTATACTAGATTCTGCAGCAAAAAACAAAAGAAAGGGCAGCACCCACCGGGTATAGTTCATTGCCGGCAAAGTGATCTTGCGAAGGTTAGTTCATCTAATATACTTTTGTGTACCCGGACAAGTAAGCGCTCCGAAATCGGCAACGAACCATACCCGAAAACGTTAGACAAACTGACGTTGAGCCGCATGCAAAAAAGACACTCTGCAATAGGATAAACTAAATGGATAAATATGGATTTTTCAAATGTTACAAGCGGGATTTTACAAGGATTAAATAGATGGGAACCAAAATTGCTTCAATTGTCCGAAGATACGATTATGAATAAACATAATAATCAAAACAGGACAATCAAACAGATTCTTGGACACATGGTGGATTCTGCTTCAAATAATATTCATCGGATTGTTCACTTACACTATCAGGATAGTCCGCTTAGATTTCCAAATTATGCCACAAATGGAAATAATGACAGGTGGATTGCAATACAAAATTACCAAGCTGAGAATTGGGAAAACTTGATTCAACATTGGAAATATAGCCATCTACACCTTATTCACGTGATTGAAAATGTAAACCCAAAAAAGCTGGATAATAAGTGGATTTCAGAATCAAAATATGGTACTATTTCGCTAAAGGACATGATTACGGATTTTTTGAAACATTTCCATCTACATCTTGAAGAAATTCAAGAATTAATTGACAAATAGACATGGAAAACCTTGACAAGAGCAAAATCGGGCAGATTGTAAAAACACGTATTCTTTTCCGGAAACAAAGATTCACCATTTTTATCACCCCAGTTCAATAATCCGGAGGTTCGCCTGGCCAACACGCGTTGAGCCCAGACCCTGCTGTTCGGCCTGTAGAAGGTAGGGTGCCGATGCCGGATCGATGCCGCAAAGCCGGTAAACAAAGCTTTCGGCAAGAACCGGATCGGGGCTGGCAATCAGCAATTCTCCCTGACCGATTTTCCCCAGCCAGGCCCCCTGCAATTTGTTCTTTTCGAAAAAATTTCCGGTATCAATGATCGTCAGGGCTGGCTGGCAGGTTTGCAGCAGGTGTAAACGGTAATCATTCAGGGAGTATGCGGGATTACCATTTTCCCAGGTAAGCCCTTCTAGGTTGGCAATGCCCGCCTGCAGCGACCCATCGCGATAGAGCGGGGAAACATTGATAAGTGCATCGCAACTGCCTACCCGTTCATGAAACGAAGGCCGTTCCTTTTGCGATTTGTAAAAATTTTTCTCGTTTGCGGGGACGATCTTTCCATAAGCCCGTTTGGCAGCCTCTTCTATCCCGCTGTTTTTATAACACTCCCTCCATTCGTCGACGGTGTGTTCCAGAATATAAACCCCCGATGCCTCCTGTTCGTAACAATCTTCAATAATTCTGAAAACCAGCTCCGGATCGGTAGAGACTCCCCGACCGGGTGTTTTGTTCCACTTCATAGCTGGTTTGACCAGAATTTTTTTCCCTTTGAAAGAAAAACGCGGCAATCCCCCCAGCGCTTTCACGGCCAGGCTGAAGCGGTCGGGGGCTCGCCCGCCAAAGGCAACCACCAGGTCGGGAATCCTTTGATTATCTGTCGCAGGAGGAAGATCCCGGTTCCGATGGAGCAAAAATCCGGCTGTAATCCCCATCCCGGACAGGGACAGAGCCGATAATTGTATGAATTTCCTCCTTTTCATCTATGGTTGCTTTTAACTATGAAATGCTGGAAATATAGGTATTTTGTAATCAACCTTCTCTTGACACCATGATTCTGTATAAAATTGATTTCCATTCCATTGTATGGGATTATTGATCATGTTATTCCTTTTTTCTTCTTCGTATATGGGATGCATCATCACGAATAATTGGGTCGTTAAATCGTGCATGGATAAACCGTTCTTTCCCATGCAGGTCACGTACAATTGCCGACTCAAATCCTGTTTGGCTGAATAAATCCAGTACCGCGGATCCATATGCCTCATTGATTTCGGCATAGAGCCATCCCCCTTTCTTCAACACAGTTTTTGCTTTGTTCGCAAGGGCCCGGTAAAAAAGCAGGGGGTCGCTGTCGGGTACGAACAAGGCTTCGCGGGGTTCATACGCGAGCACGTTTTTCTTCATCAGCGCCCGTTCCTTTTCGGTAACATAGGGGGGGTTGCTAACGATAATGTCGAACAACATGTCCGGGGGAAAGGCTTCGTGCAGCACATCGTGCCGGAAAATAACGATCTCCGCTTCGTTCCGGGCAGCATTCCGGGAGGCAATTTCCAGGGCTTTTTCCGAGATGTCGGTGGCTTGGACCACCGAGCCCGGGATGTTCTTTTTCAGGGCAATGGCGATGCAGCCGCTTCCGGTGCCGATGTCGAGGATCGACAGTGTTTCTTCCCGGTGTTTCCGGACAATTTGGTCGACCAGTTCTTCGGTTTCGTTCCGGGGAATGAGTACACCGGTCTGCACCTGCAGAGTGAGGTTGTAAAAAATTGTTTCTCCCAGAATGTACTGAATGGGTTCCTGTTGCTGCAGACGCAATACCATGGATTGCAGTTCGCGGTGATCGATCGTGCCCGGGTTTTTCTTCAACAACAATTCGGTAGCGGATAATCCGTAACGAATTTCAAAGATCCACCGGATCAACGATTCGATTTCTTCCGGGGTATAGAGGCCGGCGAGGGTATTGCGGATATAGGCAAGAGCTTTTTCCATGTTCCCGCTAAAATACAACTTTATGTTCTATTTTTGTAGCCGGTATCAAATGGAAGCCGAATCCAAATACATGCAACGCTGCCTCGACCTGGCAAAACTGGGCGAAGGCCATACTGCGCCCAACCCGATGGTGGGATGCGTGATCGTTCATGATGGGAAAGTGATTGGCGAAGGATTTCACCGGCAATGCGGGGGACCCCATGCCGAGGTACATGCCCTTCGTTCGGTAGCCGATCCCAACCTGCTGGCCCGTTCCACTTTGTATGTAAATCTTGAGCCCTGCGCACATTATGGAAAAACGCCTCCCTGTTCCGATCTGATTGTGGCGAAGAAAATCCCGAGGGTTGTAATCGGCACCATCGATCCCTTTTCGGAAGTAGCAGGCAAAGGGATCGAAAAATTACGGCAGGCCGGGTGCGAGGTGTTTTTGGGCATGTTGCACAAGGAGTGTCGGGAACTGAACCGGCGTTTTTTTGCCTTCCACGAGAAAAATCGCCCCTACATCATCCTCAAATGGGCACAAACCCAGGATGGCTTCATCGATCAGGACCCTGAAAAGCGCCCGACGGGAAAACCTGTCTGGATTACCGATGAGGTGGCGCGGGTGGTCGTCCACCGGCAGCGGGCATGCGAGGGTGCGATTTTTATCGGCACCGAAACGGCTCTGAAGGATAATCCTTCGCTAACCCTTCGCGAATGGTATGGCCGGCAGCCCCTGCGCATCGTGGCCGATCGTGTCAACCGGCTCCCCGACAGCTTAACCCTGTTTGATGGTGCTGCTCCCACCCGGGTGCTGGGTGAAGAGACTATGGGCGGCCATCCCCATTCATCAATCATCCCTTCGCAGTCCGATAACCGGATCGACGATCTGTTGCGGTTTTTGCACGGACAATCGATCCAGTCGCTCATTGTGGAAGGTGGCGCGATAACATTGCAGGATTTTATCGACCGGGATTTATGGGACGAAGCCCATGTGTACACCGGGAAAATCACCTTTGGTTCGGGTATCCGGGCGCCCCGTTTTAAAGAGTCGAACCCGCTTACGGAACAGTTTCCCCGCTGCGTGCTCCATGTGTATCGGAATCATCGCAGCACGAACAGACAATCATAATTGCTTCCACAAAGCCATTTTACCTTCTTCGGGCGTTATTTCCACTCATTCGATTCCCTGAGAAACAAATCGGCAAAGCGAAGATATTGCTCCCAGTCGTACAGCGTTATGTCGTGTTTGCCCGTACGCAGGTGATACGAAATTAGCCCGTTAATCGGTTTATTTACTTCCGGCAGATCGGTATTTCGGAAAACCTCTCTTCCGAGCAATTCATATACTTTTTGCGCATGAACAGTGGAAAGAAATTCCCCTTTGGGATCGGCCCAGAGGTCTTCTTCGGCACTGGCTACATACACCGGGCGCGGAGCAATCAGGGAAATAAGCATGTGCTGGTCGACAGGCAACAGTTCTTCCTTTTGAGCGTAAGCCGAAAGTTCTTTGCAAAACCAATGGGGGAAAGATGTGGTGATGTGTTCGACGGTTTCCCCGAATTTACGGCGAAAAAGCGCAGCCCCGCCACAACCCGAATTGTTGGAAATAACCAGGGCAAAGCGTTCGTCGGATGCACCGGCCCAAAGCGCGGCCTTCCCCAGGCGGGAATGGCCCATCACGGCTACTTTTTCGGGATCGATTTCGGGAACAGTAGAAAGAAAATCCAGGATCCGGCTCAGGCCCCAGGCCCAGGTCCCGATCGATCCCCACGATTCATCGGTTCGTTCCCTGCTGAAAAGAACATGGACCCCGTTACCAAAACCGTCGTCAAAATCGGGATCGATATCGCCGTAGTAACAACTTGCCAGGGCATAACCCCGGTCGATGATTTTTTCAACCGGCCATCGGGAAGCGTTCATTCCTCTTGTTTTTTCTCCGGCCTGAAAGGGTTTGCCGGTTTGGGCATCCCAAAGGTTTGCCAGCGAAATTTCTACTGAAGGATGGAGGGTATGGTTTCCTTCAAAATTGAGGCCAAGAAAAACAGGGGCGGGTTGGCTTGCATTATTGGGTACAATCAGCAACACCCGCAGCGAACAGCGATGAACGGAATCGGAAAAAACCAGATCGGTTTCCTGCAAAGTGGCTTTTCCTCCCAGGAAAAGCGTATTCTGCTTAACCGGGCGATATTCCACGGAAATCGTATCGTGGGGTGTGATCCCATACACATATTCGCTGAAAAGCCGGTGAATTTCCGGACGTCGCAATCGAATCCAATCGGATGGGGTTTTCACGGGTTTCCTGTTCATCAGCACAAGGGGATCGGGAAGGGTATACGACGGGACCTTGCTTTCATCGTATATTGCTTCTTTTTTTTGAGCCGGCAATGGTCCGGCTGTAACCATGCATACAAGGAGCACCAGAGCAGCAAGAAATGTTTTCATACGTTCGGATAAAAATCATTAGGATACGAAAGATACCTGTTTTTCAGGAATTGCGGCGATTTTCCTTTCAAAAAACAAATATCCTTTTTGAAGGATTGGGCAAACCTTTCTTTTTCCTTATTTTTGCAGCCTGTTTTGGTCTCATAGTTCAACGGATAGAACGACAGTTTCCTAAACTGTAAATCTGGGTTCGATTCCCGGTGGGACTACAAAGGAAAGGGAGGCGTTGTGCCTCCCTTCCTTTTTTAGTATGGATCGCTTTCCTTATTTTTCTCCTTCTTTTTCCGTTCTTTCTCTTTTTGTTTCAGGGCTTCTTTTTCCTGTTTGATTTTTTCCTCCTTGCTTTTCAATTCGTTCATGAGTTGGTCGATTTCTTCCTGCGACAATTCCTGTTCTTCGTCGAAGGTATTGTATTCGATTTCACCAATGCTTTCGAGCGATTCGGCTACGCCCCGGAGGGCGCCTTCCACAATGGCTTCAATATTGAGGTGTTCAAGCACCGACGATGCCACGTCGAGCCCGATCTGGGCTGCTTCGATCGACAGATCAATAATTCCCTCGGGAACAAACTCGTTTCCCATCTCCTGTCGCATCTCCCATTCCATTTCCCTGCGGGCTTCTTCGATTTCCTTCCGGGCTTCCTCAATGTCGCGACGGGCCTCTTCCATATCCCTCCGGATCTCGTCGTAATCGATCTCATTCAGGGCTTCGCGACGGGCTTCCTGCATTTCGCGACGGGCTTCCTCAATTTCTCGCCGGGCTTCTTCTAGGGTTTCCCGTTGCTCATCCACCGCACGACGGGCTTCCTCTATTTCTTTACGGGCTTCTTCCTTATCGCGGATCCTTGCTTCCCGGTCTGTACTGTCGGCACCTTGAGCACTCCAGGTTTCTTCGCCGAAATTGTCGAGGGCAAAGGAGGCCGCATCGAGTGCACTGGCCATAATGCGTTCGAGATCCAGTTCGGTAAGCATCCGGTCGAGGGATGCCATCATGGCCGCCGAAGTTTCGTGATCGGGTTCGGATAGAGCTACCTCCATCATTTTCCCCACTTCGCCCGTAACGCCAAGGTTTTGTCCCTGTTTGCGAACGTTTTCCTCGAGCGAAGCACGGATGCTGTCCACTTCCTGCATAGTACGCGATTCGGGTATCGGCAACGGTTGAACGGCAATGTTCCCGGTGGGTGTTGTTTCGTTTTCATTCCCCAGCGTAAATGAAGCCAGGGTGAGGCCTCCCACTACTACAGCAGCGGCAATAAGCCCTTCGATAAAGTTTGTTTTCATGGCTACTTTTGTTTGTAATCGTTTAATTCGTTGTAATATACTTCCTCTCGATGAAGCAAAGGCCATGGCTAATTGCCCTTGTTCCATCTGTTGAATTTGCACGGCAGCCAGGGCTTTCGCATAGGAAAGCTTGTCGCCGGTAAGCCCAATGGCAATGTTGTCGCAGCTGTTTTCGCGTTCGGCCCGGATCTGCGACGAGATAATCCAAACACCCGGGTGATAAAAGAAGAGGATCTCGCAAACCGACTGGACAATATTGAACAGGTAATCGTGTCGGGCTACGTGGGCCAGCTCATGGGCAATGATGGCTTCCACGTCCTTCACCGACAAACCATTGAAGGCGGCTATGGGGAAAAGTACGATGGGTTTCAGGGTCCCCAGGGTCAGGGGAACCCGGGCCAGGGGTGAAAAAAAGGCCTGTACCTTTCTTTTCAGATCCAGTTTCTCCGAAAAGGCTTCGATTCTTTTCATCCATTCCTCCCCGATATCGATAAGTTGCTGCGTCCGGAGCCGGTGGGCATAAAACAACCCCCCGATCAATCGCAACAGCAAAAACAAGATCCCGACCAACCAGAAAAAACAAATCGGGTAAAAATGACGTTGAAAGTAACTGCGGACTTTGATAAGCGAAAAGTTGACGCTTTCTTCGGCAGGGTTTTCTACCGTTATTCCGGTTGAAATGGTTTCGTTCAGATAGCTCCGGATCTGTTCCGGATCCGAGGTCAGGTATCCGCGCAGTACCGCTTTTTCTTTGGCATAGCGGTAGGTTTGCACAAACGTGGTCCCCGACCAGCCCAGCAACACAATCAGGGAAACAAAGGAGACGATATAACGGAGTTGGGCGCTGTTCCGGCGAAGAAACAGCAAAAGAAGCGAAAGAAACAGGGTTACAACAATGCCCTGCCAGAGGGAATGGACCAGGGTCCAGCCCAGCGCTTCGGTCAATTCGGGCGAAAAAAGGGTTTGCAGCGGGTTCATGGCTCAAGCTTTGTTTCGTTTTCCATCTGCCGGATGATTTGTTTGATTTCCTCCAGATCCTTTCGGCTGGTTTTCCGGTTACCCAGCAGCTGCATCACCAGGCTGGAAGCCGATCCCGAAAAGGTCGATTCGAGAAAGCGGTCGAGCAAATCGCCCCGTGTTTTTTCTTTTTCGAAAGCCGGAAAGTACACGTGCCCTTTCCCTTCGGGCTTGCGCGATAAAAGCTCTTTTGCGTGCATGTTCTGCATGATTTTCAGGGTCGTGGTGTAGCCCACGTCCTTGGTCGAGGCGAGCTCATCGTGAACCTGCTTCA
>DAIMEA010000078.1:0-12170 GCA_036725585.1 Prolixibacteraceae bacterium
GTTGTTCACACATAACATCGGGTTGCCAGACAAACATCAGTGGGCGTTTGAAATCGTTGTCGCCGGATAACAAATTGTTGACAAAAATATGTCCGTCGCGCTCATCAACATCGGGGCCGGTGCTGGGATGCCAGCCAAAATGGTCGCCCTGGGCGCTCCGTTGATCACGCCCAATGCAGGCGATGCTGTTGAAAAAGGTGTTTTGGTAGATTTTTGCATCGCAACTGTTCAGAATCAGCATCCCGTGGTCGCAATTGACAAATACGTTTCCGGCGCAGACTACTCCTTTTGATATTTCAAAAAAGAAGCCATTCTGACTGGGCCATAGCTTATTTGTCGCAATTTCGTTGCGAACAGTTCCCACATTTTCGATCCGGTTGTTGGTGAATACGCCATCAACGTTACCCACATCGTACCAAATACCGTTTGAATTGGGATGATCGATGATCAGGTTGTCGTTGCAGGTGACCCGATAACTCTGGTTGAAGATTTTTACGGCTGCCGGAAAATAACCCGTAATATTTTCCATGTTGTTCCGGGTAAAAACATTCCGTTCGAGTAAAACATCGTTTGAACTGATGATGTAGATGCCTTCGGTGCTGGTGTCGGATATCCTGCAGTTTCGGAAGGTTGTCCGGTCTCCCCGGAAATAGCCGGCAACACGGGAGCAGAAGGAGAGGGTGCAATTTTCGAAGAGTGTACCCACCACGTCTTTCCCATGATCGGCTTCGTCCGACAAACCATCGGGCTCTTTTCCTTCTACTTCGATGGCCCGGTAGGCATACTGGGTAAAGGTAATTCCCTTGATTTTCGGGCCGATACCGTCGGAGGACTTCCCGTTCACCTCTTTGGTGGTGCGGATCAACGCATTGTTGAATGCGGTTATTTCGATGCACTGCTCCGTGGGATCAAATCCCAGGTATACTTTTTTTGTTGCATAATCGATGAAGAACGTGTTTTCGTCGAGTTCTCCCTGCCAGCCAGCCGATTGCAGCATACGTCCGTTCACAAAAACCATATCATCGTTAAACCGATGAAGTGGGGTATAGCGGATTTCCCGGTCCAATCGCCACCAGTCGGCCGGAGCCGATGGGAAGAGGGTATCCCAGTACGTAAACCACAATCCGGTTTGTGGATTATGCCATTGTTTGGCAACCCGGGTTCCCTTTAAAACGGGTCGTTCGTCGCCATAAGGTTGAAGGGTTATACTCTGGTTAAAGCGTAGGTTGCCGGTTCGGTATGTTCCTCCCCGTAGTACGATAACATCGCCGGTTCCCGCCTCCCGGATGGCTTTTTCAAGCGTGGTAGGCGCGTCTGCCGATGTGCCGTCGAGGCTTAGTATGCCATCGGGGGAAACAAAATATACGCGGCCAGCATCGGTAGGAATTTCGTAGGTGGTTGACACCGGCCCGTACGGACCTCCCGAAGGCTGGGCAAATGCCGATGATCCCAGGGCAAACAGGAGCAGGATAAGTAAGGCACAGTTTTGTGCATTCAGCGACGGAGAAAGGGTTGACGTATTTGTATTCATTGCTGTAGGTAGTTCGTTACTTGTATTTTCATTTTTCTAACACCTATTGATGTATATGGTACGATTCTCAAAATTACGAACATTATCAAAAGAAAGAAGCGGTCGCCATCGTTTTTAAAAACCTCTCCGTATTGAATAGTTGAAAAAATTCTCAGGAAAGTATGAAAAATAAGAGGGTGTTCCGTAGATCGGAACACCCTCTTATTTCGGATCATCTTTTACGAAGGAATGCTTCATTTAGCGCATCGGATATTTCTTGAGAATGTCGTCGGCATGCTTCAATATATCAACATATTGGGCCCTGCTGTATGTAAATTCATCCCTAAGACTGTGGTGGGACAGTTTTCCACGAAAATCGCTGAGATTTTGGTAGCCTTTCTTGCTCATCCATGTTTGAAGGCCGGAAAGAACGAGCCGTAGGTGTTCAAAGCTGTTTTCGTAAAATGCGCTGACCATTTGAACCGCATGGGCCCCGGCAAGAATCATTTTTATTACCTCGTCGTAGGTTTTTACACCCCGGGTGGCGGCCATCTCGGCCTTGATATGCTGGTAGAGCAGCCCAACGTAGCGAAGGGTCACTTTGTATTCCCCTTTTTGGGTGAGTTCCCAGGGGAAATGAAATGCCTCATTTTCGATATCAATTTCCGGCTGAAAAAAGCGGTTAAAGAGCACAAGGCCGTTCATGCCTGCCTTGTCGAGTTTTTCGGCAAAGTGGAGCGGATTGGTGTAAAAGGGACTGATTTTCACACTCACCGGTATTCGAATTACTTCTTTAATTTCTTTCAGAATATGGATCTGGTGATTTTCAATTTCGAGTGCATCGGCTTCGCCCGAAACAGGAACCCGGTAAAAATTAACCTCAAGACCATCGACTCCGGTTTGTTCGAGCAGACGGGCGTACTCAACCCATGTGGGATTATAAATCGCATTCAGGCTGGCAAAAACAGGTACCGAAACATTTTCCTTCAGCTTCCGAACCTGGATCAAATGCTCTTCGGGCCCGGCATGTTCAATTTCGGGAAACAATTTTTCCATTTCAGCGGCGCGGTGGTCGTATTCATGAAGCGCTTCGTCCAATTGCAAGGTCTCAAGTTGGATCTGCTCCTCGAAAAGGGTTTTGTATACAATCGCGCCAATGCCGGCTTCTTCTGCTTTTTTTATTTGGGAAAGATCGGAAACCAGATTGCTGGCACCCAAAATAACAGGCGATTGCAGGTGAATGCCCATAAAAGATGTTGAAAGGTCAGCCATAATTCATCGTATTTTTTCGGTTTTTTCCTATTAAAACAAATGGATTTGCTATTTTGTTCTTTGTTTCGTTTTGCATGCTTCGACATCCGAAACAATTTATGCAAACGAAACAGTATAAAATGTGTTCCTAAAAAAAGAAAACATATGGTATTAGGTATGAAACGAATTTTTATTTATAGCTTTCTATTCCTTCCTTTAAGCTTATTGGCACAGGATCTTGTGATCATTCATAGTAACGATATTCATTCCCACCTGAACGGATTGGCTCCTGAGTCGGAATACACACCGTTGGAGAATGACAACGATCCAACCCGGGGTGGCCTTTCCCGTATTGCCGGTTATATTGATGAGCAAAAAAAACGCTATGGTGATCGTCTGCTGGTGCTCGATGCCGGTGATTACCTGATGGGAACCCTTTTCCAAACCCTTGAAATGGAGGTAGGTTTTCAATTGAACCTGATGAAAAAAATGGGTTACGACTATATCGCACTTGGAAACCATGAATTCGATCTGGGGCCCGGTCAATTAGCCGGAATTATTCGTCGAAACAGCGATCGGGGAGAAATCCCCAACATGCTTTCGTCGAATTATTTACCTTCCCGACTAAAAAACGATTCGGCTTTACTGGCCTTGTTTGATGACGGAACGATTCGTCCCTATGCTGTAACCACTAGAAATGGTTACCGTATTGGAATTTTTGCCCTGTTGGGTAAAGACGCGCTCGAATCGATCCCCGGCAAGTATGGCATTCGGTTGAAAAACAACATTGCCGTGGCCCGAAAAATGGTACGCTACCTGAAAAATAAGGAACAGGTCGATTTTGTGATTGCATTGTCGCATAGTGGAATGGATCATGATGGGAAAGGTGGATACGAAGGCGAAGATATTCAATTGGGCAAATGGGTGTCGGGAATCGACCTGATTATCAGTGGTCACAAACATCGATTCATCGATGAGGCGGTGCCTGCCGGAGATGCCCTGGTTGTTTTGCCCGGTTATAATGGCACACGGATCGGTAAGGTGGAAGTGACATTCCGACCCGAAGGAGAAAATGAACGTGCTTTTACCCCGGTAGTAATCGACGACCGGATTCCGGCCAATGCCGCCATACAAAAACTCATCGAAAGCAAAGCAGCCTCTATTGAGGAAAGCCTCTTGAAACCAATTGGTATCTCGATTTCGAAGACCATCTTTGAAACCGACTATCTGCTGGAAATGGATGAGACAAATCCGTCACCCAGTAATCTGGGCCCGTTTGTTGCCGATGCCGTTCGTTTTTATCTGCACGATGTGCTTAACGAACCGGTTGATGTCTCGGTGGTTGCAACCGGTGTGATCCGTCACAATATCGATCCCGGGAATACCGGAAAACAAAACATCAACGACTTGTTTAATGTGATGCCCATAGGTTTGGGCGAAGAATCTTTACCCGGTTCACCCCTGGGGAAAATATTCATTACCGGAAGCGAATTAAAAAAAGTGTTTGAACTGATTCTTACGGTTTATCCTTCCATGAACGATTATTACCTGTTCTTTTCCGGTATGCAGATTATTTATGACCCTGACCGGGGGCTCTTCCGGAAAATCTCCGAAATCAGGGTTGGCAATGAGCAAACGGGCTATAAACTAGTGGATTTTTCGTCCAAAGATACTTCCCTGTATTGCATCGCTGCCAACGATTACATCATCGGTTTTATCGGTAAGTTGAAGAAGATGAGTATGGGCATTGTCAATATATCGCCCAAAGATGCTTCGGGTGCGCTCATCGAAAACAACCGCTATCTGATCGATGCTGATCCCGATAAGGAGGGTATCCAGGAAGCGAAAGAATGGCTGGCTTTATACTATTATGTGAAATCGTTCAATGACCGGAATGGAAACGGTATTCCCGACCTGCCCGACGATTACCGCAATAATGTGAATAAAGTTTATGTGTCGAAAAAGAAACTGCAAAAGTAGAAAATTGCGGATCGATCATGCACTCGGGTTGTACGTCATTTGTCTCCAAATATCCGTTTTCAAAGATAAATTCGATTACTGAACTTGTTGAAAAATAACTCGATCGATTTTGGTGAATCCTGCTTGTCACAAAAGTGACCCTCTTTCTCCGGAAATCCATAGACCGCTCCCGGAAAGAGCGAAACATTCGTGGTTGGTTGCATAAATAATGCGATAATGGAAGGCTGTGCTATGACCAAAACGGAAACAGACTTCGGAAAATAGCATCTTCGTTCAAAAAAAATAAATTTTTTTATCCAATTTGCAACCGTCTTTCCGTTTCCTTGTCTGTTAAGTAGGATCGATAAAACAAAAAAATTGAAAAATGAGTACTATGATACGAGCCATCCCGGATTATCGGGACAAACAAGGATGATTAACCGAAAGCTATCGGGTGGCGAGTTCTCCCGCCAAAGCGGGACAGGCTGTGAGATGCCAAAAACTTTAAATATAATCGAATGAAACGAGCCATGAAGCATACCTCACAAACAAGGATGATTACCCCGATAGCCATCGGGGTGGCGAGTTCCATGAGATACCAAAAATTTTAAATTTAATCGAATGAAAAAAATTGCTTTACTGCTGATTCTGCTTTCAGCTGCTTGTATGGTGCGGGCTCAGAAATGGGATCTCGACGAGTTCTCGGATGATAATGAAGTGAAAACGGTAATGAATTCTATTACCATTCGCCGGATCAGTGGTTTTGGTGGACCTACCATGAGCTATTCGGCTATTAATGGAGAATTTGCTTTCCTCATGGGAGGAGGCGGAGGGATCATCGTCAACAATTTCTTTTTGGGGGGATATGGCGAAGGTGTTAGTAATTCCTATAGCATTGGCAATGAAAACTCGTTGCGGAATTTTGAGTTTGGCCATGGGGGATTCTGGCTCGGATATGAAATTTTCCCGAAAAAAATGATCCATCCGGTAATCAGTTCGCGCATCGGTTGGGGAAACATTAGTGGGCTTTATGTTGGCGATGAATCAACCCGGACAATCATCGACAATGTTTTTGTACTGGTACCCACCGTGGCCGTTGAATTAAACCTGACGCGCTTTTTTAAAATGAACGTTGGAGCCGAATATCGGCGTACATTCAATGTAAACACGATCCCGAACATGACCGACGACCATTTCTCCAGCTTTGGGGTTTATATGAATTTTCTGTTTGGTTGGTTTTAGCTTCCAAAAACAGATGAACTCATTTTTCGCTCCGGAAAGATTTCTTATCCGGAGTTTTTTTTGAACAGACGACTCCTTTTATCCGAAATTTTTCATTTACCATGCCCCAAGGCACTTTTATCGGTTAAAAAAACACCTTTATCGAAAAATAGTGGATTTCTACTATATTATTTCGGAAATTGCATCGTTGTATTATAAAATCTGGATCATGAATTTAATGCCAACTACCTTCGAACCCAGTGCCATCAACCTATACATGCAACAAGCGTTGAGGCCCATCAGTCGTCGTTATGTCTATAGTGCATACGTCGATTCACTCCCCATTGAGCCGCATCACAAGATCCTGGAATTTGGTTCGGGTATTGGTGTTATGGCTGAATTAATGGCCAAAAAGCTTTCCAGGGGACGGTTAACCTGCATCGATGTTTCCCGGCGTTATCTCTCGCGGGCAAAGCGAAATTTACGTGACTATCCCAATACAACGTTCATCAATGGAAAACTAACCCAGTTGGAAATGGACACCGAAGTTTTTGACGCAATCAACGTCCATTTTGTCCTGCACGATGTGCCGGCTGAAAATCGTTCGTCTTTGGTTGACGAAATGTACAGCCTGCTTCGTCCGGGAGGAAAGGTTTTCCTTCGGGAACCTTTGCGTGAGTCGCACGGTATGGGGATGAATGAAATCAACCTGCTTTTCGCCCAGGCTGGTTTTTATCGAATGTACGAACGCGAAAAGAGGATCCGTTTTTACGGCGATATCTATACTACCTGTTTTATAAAAGCAGCCAATATTCAGTTCTTCTTTTCCTGAGACTCGGATTCGGTAAGCGATAACGCTTATTTCTTGTATTTCTTTCGTTCGTGTTCTTTTAGAAAGATTTTCCGCAGACGGATGGTTTTTGGAGTTACTTCCACGTATTCGTCGTCCTGAATATATTCGAGGGCTTCCTCGAGCGAAAAAACCACCGGAGGAACCAATTTCACTTTATCGTCGGATCCCGATGCCCGCATGTTGGTCAGTTTTTTCCCTTTGGTTACATTGATCGTCAGGTCTCCTTCGCGGGTGTTTTCACCCACAATCATACCTTCGTATACCTCGTCGCCCGGGTAGATGAAAAAACGTCCCCGGTCCTGTAATTTGTCGATGGCATAAGCAATCGATGTGCCGGTTTCGAGACAGACCAGCGAGCCGTTTACCCGTTTTTCAATTTCCCCTTTAAAAGGCTGGTATTCGATAAAACGATGGGAGAGGATGGCTTCTCCTGCCGTTGCCGTTAAGATGGAATTTCGCAAGCCGATGATACCTCTCGATGGAATGTGGAATTGCAGCAGGGCCCGATCCCCCTTTTTTTCCATCGATAGCATTTCGCCCTTGCGCCGGTTTACCATCTCGATCACCCGTCCGGAAAAATCGTCGCGAACATCGATTGTAAGATCCTCTACCGGTTCGTGTCTGATCCCGTCGATAATTTTGATAATCACCTTGGGTTGCCCAACCTGCAGTTCGTAGCCTTCGCGGCGCATGGTTTCAATAAGCACCGATAAATGCAGCACACCTCTGCCGTATACATTCCACGAGTCGGCGCCGGGTGTTTCCTCTACTCTGAGCGCCAGGTTTTTTTCCAGTTCTTTCTGAAGCCGATCGAAAATATGCCGGGAAGTGACATATTTCCCGTCTCGACCAAAAAACGGGGAATTATTGATGGTGAACAACATACTCATGGTAGGCTCATCAATGGCAATGGGTGGGAGGGCTTCCGGGTTTTCGTAATCAGCAACGGTGTCGCCAATGTCAAATTTTTCAATTCCGATCAGGGCACAGATATCCCCGGCCGATACCGAAGGGACTGTAGTTCTTCCCAATCCGTCGAATACATTCAGTTCTTTGATCCGGGTCCGTTCAATGCTTCCATCACGATGACAAAGGTTTACATTCTGACCCGTACGGAGTTCGCCCCGGTGCAATCGCCCCACGGCAATCCGTCCAAGGTAGGGGGAGTAAACAATGGAAGAAATCAACATTTGCAGTGAACCCTTTGAAAAAGAAGGCGCAGGGATGTGTTCGATAATGGCATCCAACAGGGTTGTTATATCCTTTGTGCGCCGGTTCCAGTCGTCCGACATCCATCCTTCTTTTGCTGAACCATATACGGTATGGAAATTGAGCTGATCTTCCGTTGCGTTCAAATTATACATGAGGTCAAAAACCATTTCGTGAACCTCTTCGGGACGGCAATTGGGTTTGTCCACTTTGTTAATCACAACGATGGCCTTCAAACCTAATTGAATCGCTTTTTGAAGAACAAAACGGGTTTGGGGCATCGGCCCTTCAAAAGCATCTACAAGAAGGAGTACCCCGTCGGCCATGTTCAATACCCGTTCCACTTCTCCTCCAAAATCGGCATGACCAGGTGTGTCGATGATGTTGATCTTGGTGTCTCTGTAGCGTACCGAGGCATTCTTGGCCAAAATGGTGATTCCCCGTTCCCGTTCCAAATCGTTGCTGTCCATGATCAATTCCCCCGGCTTTTCGTGGTCCTTGAACAGCTTCCCGGCTAATAACATTTTATCCACCAGGGTCGTTTTTCCATGATCGACATGCGCAATGATTGCAATATTTCTGATCGACATCCTTCTCGTTTTAAAAGTGGCGCAAAACTATAATTTTTTTAGTCACAGCCCTTGAGCATGAACCGAAACAATTTCGGAGACGTTCGGAAACAACGATTTGTTAACAATGAAAGAAATTGGAAACTTTTAGAAAAGCTTTATTCCGGCCGATAATAGAAAAACCCGGTTGGCAGCCGAATATTGGCTCCCTTCGATAAATATATTGAAGGCCGATTCCATCCGGGCATCAATGGTGACAAACCATACATCAAAACCAACTCCTAATTGAAGGCCGATGTAATTATCCTTGAGATCATCAATGCTTAAATCGGAAACATTCCGGATCAACGGTTCCACCGTAATGTACGAAAGAACCGGCCCTCCGTAAAAACGAATGTTGAAATTGGCTTGATGCACAAGGTGATAACCCAGAAGAATGGGTATATCCACCGTTTGATACCGAAAATCTTCAAAATACCCCGGATCATCGATCGACAGATAATTGAATTCGTCGATGATGCCTCCTTTGGTGTTAAAATAGGCTTCGGGTTGAAGATAGACACGCCCTAAACTGACCCGGGCAAAAGCTCCGGCATGGTAATTCGAAACCTGGCTTTCGTCGAATACCTGGTCAAAACGGTAAATCAGCGAAGAATACTGAGTCCCAAATTTAACACCTACATGAAAAGGACTTTGACCTTTTACGGTAAGGAACCCAAACAGTAAAACAATAAGTATTCCAGCTTGCCTCATGAATACGATTTTTGCAAAAGTAACGAATTGTTTCCTTTTCAAATCCGGAAACACGTAAATAAAAAAGTCCCTGCTCTTGCAGAGACTTTATAACGGGAAAATTTATTCGTTATTGTACAAAATCTTTAAGTGTTGCTGTTAATTTCTTGCGAGTAAAGAAGATACGACTTTTTACGGTGCCCAGGGGAAGTTCCAAACGCTCGGCAATTTCCTTGTACTTATACCCATCAAGAAACATTTGAAAAGGAATCCGGTACTCATCGTCAAGTTCCGAAATACTTTTTTCTATCTCATTGGTCGAGTAAAACGATTCGGGTGAAGGATATATTCGATCCTTGGCAATCAAAAGATGAAACTCACTGTTCGAACCGCTTAAACTGTTTTTCGACTTCGAAGCCTTACGATAATCGTTAATGAAGGTGTTTTTCATGATGGTATACACCCATGCCTTGAAATTCGTGTTTTCAGAAAATTTGTCCTGATATGTAAGTGCTTTGAGGAAAGTTTCCTGAAGCAAATCGTTGGCTCTTTCTTTGTCTGAAGTAAGGCTTAACGCATAATACTTCAGATTATTTTCCAGACTGAGAAGCTGGTTGTTGAATTGTGCTCTAGACATAACGTTAAGGTTTTTGGTTTTACTTGGGACAAAGATAATCATAAATACGGACAAATTTGTCTTTATTTATTAAATTTTTGTTAAAAAAATATCTTTTAAAAAGAGTTTTTTAAAATCAGTCAATAAGTTACTCAAAAAAAACGAAAATCCAAACAGGAAAACATAGGGATACGACCTGTTGGATTATTTGTTTTGATCCCGCGCAATGTGTTCCGGGCTTTGGGGACGGGAAAAAGGAAGCGATAATAGAAAATAAGAAAAAGTTATTTTGACATCGAACCAAACGAATAATATTGGGAAATGTTCAAAGGTTTGTATTTTTGGAGCGCAAAACGAAAGAAGAATGAAGCAACAAGCACCACCACGTACGCAACCCATTACTTTTAGGCGATGGAGCAATACCCAATATGCTGTTTTTAACAGTTTAAAGCGAGCCGTTCGGATTGGATGTTTGCTTGTTGTCTACCTTCGCTTTGCTAATCCCGGTCCTGTTTTTGCCCAAGCACCCTTTCAATCGGAAATGAAAAATTATGAATTGGAGGCCATTGATGTATCTTCTGATCAGTTTTCCGAAACGACTTCCTCCCTGAGTCGGGTTTTGGTAACCATTACGAAAAAGGAAATTGAACGGGCGCCGGTTTCCTCATTTAACGAACTGCTCGAGTATGTTTCCAATATTGACATACGCCAACGGGGTTTGCAGGATGTGCAATCCGACATCTCCATCCGGGGTGGTACGTTCGATCAGGTTATCATTTTATTAAATGGAATCAATATTTCCGATCCCCAAACGGGACATCATCACTTAAATCTCCCGGTAAATCTTTCTGCCATTGAACGCATTGAAATACTGAAAGGTCCCGGTGCTTGGAAGTTTGGGCCGGGCGCTTTCAGCGGAGCGATACATATCATTACAAAAGTTCCGGAAACGAACAATCTTATGGTGGACGGTGAATTGGGGCAATTTGGGTATTATTCCGGAACCGCAAGCGCCGGTTTTTCGCTGGGGCCTACCCGGCATTTACTCACCGGGATGCAAACTGCTTCGGATGGGTATTACCCCAACACCGATTTCAAAATTCGAAACGTATATTATTCTGGCAGCCTGAAAAGTACACCGGGCGATTTCCATCTCCAGGCTGGCCTCACCGGCCGTTCTTTTGGGGCCAATAGTTTTTATACAGCAAAATTTCCCGAACAATACGAAGAAATTCAGACGAGTTTTGCTGCTCTTTCGTTTCAGGCAAAAACGGGTTCTTTTCAAATTGAACCCCATGTATATTACCGGGGAAACAACGATCGTTTTTTGTTGATCCGCAGCAATCCGGATTTCTACAGCAACGATCATACAACTTTTGTTTGGGGGGCAGGGGGCTTACTTTCTTACCGTCATTCTTCACCTGCTGTTACATTTTTGGGGCTTGAAAGCCGGACCGAATCCATTTTCAGCACCAATCTTGGCGAAGCGTTTACGCCCGGTATTCCAAGCCCGGTTAATGATACCATCATTCTCGATCATCGTCATTCCCGAAGCAATTTCTCCCTTTTTGTTGGGCACAAACGATATTTTCAAAAGCTGATGCTCCATGCAGCAATCAATTTGACACGTAACAGCGATATCACCGATCGTTTCTTTTTGTTTCCGGGAATCGATTTGCATTATCAACTTAGCAACAAACTGGCTTTTTTTGCGTCGCTCAATCAATCGATGCGCATGCCTACGTACACCGATCTTTATTACCAGGGCCCCGTCAATATGGGCAACCCCCGACTTTTCCCCGAAGAATCGACTGGTTTTGAAGCCGGAATCCAGTTTCGTGCTTCCGTTGTTGATGCATCCCTTACCGGGTTTTTCATGCGGGGAAAAAACCTAATCGACTGGATACGGACCCATTCCGACGAACCCTGGCAAACTGTTAATTATGCAACTTTGGACAGCCGGGGTATAGAAGTATCGTTGAAAAGCGATTTACGTCAATGGGTTTCTCCAACGTACTTTCTCCAACACATTTCGTTCGGATATACCTTTATCGATCAGGACAAACCGAAAACAGAATACCTCTCAAATTATTCGATGAATTATCTTCGGCATCGGGCTGATTTGAGCATCCAGCACCGGATTATAAAAAATATTTATGCCTCATGGCACCTTGCTTTTCAGGATCGTTCGGGGCAGTACGAAAGGGTAATCGATCGAATGCCGGCTGGTTTTGCCGAGTACGACCCCTT